>NZ_JBVIPA010000007.1:0-259188 GCF_055578365.1 Streptomyces sp. NPDC033131 | reverse complement strand
AAACGCCCGGTTACATTCCGAACCCGGAAGCTAAGCCTTACAGCGCCGATGGTACTGCAGGGGGGACCCTGTGGGAGAGTAGGACGCCGCCGAACAATCATTCAGAAAAGGCCCACACCTTACGGTGTGGGCCTTTTTGTGTTTCAGGCCGGCTTTACCAGTCCGGTGTCGTACGCCAGGATCACCGCCTGCACGCGGTCCCGGCAGCCGGTCTTCGCGAGGACGCGGCCCACGTGGGTTTTCACCGTGGACTCGGCCAGGTGGAGGCGGGTGGCTATCTCGGTGTTGGTCCAGCCCTGGCCGATGACCGTGAGGATCTCGCGTTCGCGGTCCGTGAGGAGGGCGAGGCGAGGGTCGTTCTCCCTGTGGTCCGGGTTGTCCTCGGGTGCTCCGGTGGGGAGGTGGTGGGCGTAGGTGTCCAGGAGCCGGCGGGTGAGGCCGGGGGCTACCACCGCGTCGCCCGTGGCCACCGCGCGGATGCCGGAGAGGAGATCCTCGGGCTGGGCGTCTTTGACGAGGAATCCGGAGGCGCCTGCGCGCAGTCCGGCGTAGGCGTACTCGTCCAGGTCGAAGGTCGTGAGGATGAGGACGCGGGTGCGGGCGCCGGCGGCGACGATGCGGCGGGTGGCCTCGATGCCGTCCAGGCCGGGCATGCGGACGTCCATCAGAACGACGTCAGGGTGGAGTTCGGCGGTCAGGCGGGTCGCCTCGGCGCCGTTCGTCGCCTCGCCCAGGACCGTCATGTCGTCCTGGCTCTCCAGCAGCATGCGGAAGCCGAAGCGTTGCAGGGGCTGGTCGTCGGCGATGAGGACCGTGGTCACTGCGGGGTTTCCTCCGGGAGGTGAAGGTGGACGCGCCAGCCCTGTTCGGGGTGGGGGCGTGGGCCGGCCTCAAGTGTGCCGCCGTACAGGGCTGTTCGCTCGCGCATTCCGGGCAGGCCGCGACCGCCGCCGGTGTCGTCCGTCTCGCCGCCGCGGCCGGTGTCGGTCACCGTGGCGGTGACGGCGCCCTTCTCCTCGTACGCGATCTCTATCCGTGCCGTCGCGCCCGGGCCCGCGTGCTTGAGGGTGTTGGTGAGGGCTTCCTGGATGACGCGGTAGACGGTGAGCTGGCGGCCCTCGGGGAGGGTCGGGGTGCCGTGGACGGTGGTGTGGACGGGGAGGCCTGCGGAGCGTACGCCGTCGATGAGGTGGTCGAGGTCGGTGAGGGCGGGCTGGGGGGTCAGTTCCGGTGCCGGTTCTCCTTCGTCGTCGCGTAGGACGTCCAGGAGGCGGCGGAGCTCGGTGAGGGCCTGGCGGCTGGTGGTGGAGATGGCCGTGAGGGCCTGGGCGGCTCGCTCGGGGGACTTGGCGGACGCGTAGCGGCCACCGTCGGCCAGGCCGGTGATGACGGAGAGGTTGTGGCCGATGATGTCGTGCATCTCGCGGGCTATGCGGGCGCGTTCGGCGGCGGCGGCGAGGCGTGCCTGCTGGTCGCGTTCGGTCTCCAGGCGGCGGGCGCGGTCCTCCAGGGCCTCGGTGTAGGCGCGGCGGGTACGGACCGTGATGCCGATGGCTGCCGCGACGACGACGGACATCAGTACCGGGACGATGTCCTGGTCCGCGCTTCCCCGAGGATGGCGGGCGGCGGCCACCGCCACCGGCGTGATGACCACGACCGTCGCCCACCACAGGGTGCGCGGGGGCCGGCGCAGGGCGATGTGGAAGATGACGAGCAGCTGGAGCAGGGAGGCCTGGAGTGTGGCGCCGGTCCAGGCGTTGACCAGGGCGGCCGGGGCGATGGCGAGGAGGACGGCCTGGGGGTGGGTGCGCCGCCGGAGGAGGGGGACCGTCAGGCCGAGGCTCAGGGTGAGGGCCAGCCAGCCCGGAGTGTCGGGGGCGCGTGCGATGGTGCGCCAGCCGCCGTCGACGTAGTGGAGGAGGGCCGCGGTCACCCAGAAGCCGGTGAGGTGGAGGTCCCAGGCCAGGGGGTGGCGTCGGTCGAAGGCGCGTACGCGTCGGCTGACGCGTTGGACGTACTCGGTGAGGGGTTCCGTCGTTCGTTCCTCGGCCGTTCCTTCTTCCGCCACGGAGTCCATGGTGAGGGCTTGCTGCCGTGTCGTCACACGTCCCGTCGCTTCAGGACCGCCGCGGCCGCCGCGAGGGTGGCCGTCGTCCACAGGAGCATCGCCAGCAGGGCCGGGCCCGGTGCGACCGAGCCCGGCATCGGCTGGGCGGTGGTGAGGGTTTCCAGGGCGCGGCCCGGGAAGTAGCGGACGGCGTCGTCGACGAGGTCGTACGGGAGCATGGCCAGGACTTCCGGCACGATCATCACGAGGCCGATGATCGCGCCGGTGGCGATCGGCACCGAGCGGGCGAGGGCGCCGATGCCGAGGGCCAGGACGGTGAGCAGGGCGAGGCCGGCCGCGTTGCCGACGAGGGCGCGCAGGATGCCCGGGTCGCCGAGGGAGGCGGCGTGGTCGGTGCCGGAGAGGAAGGACTGGGCGAGGGGGAAGGTGAGCAGGTTCGTCCACAGGGTGAGGGCGAAGGCGACCGCGGCGAGGACGGCGGCCTTCGACCAGAGGACGGGCAGGCGGCTCGGGACCGCTGTCATCGTCGCCCTGATCTGGCCGGTGGAGTACTCGCCGGCGGTGCACAGGATGCCCAGGACGCCCAGGTTGACCTGGGCGAACTGGGTGCCGAGGAGGACCAGGACGACCGTGTCGAGCTCGGCTTCGCCGCTGCCGTCGTAGGCGGCGCTGATGCCCGCGCCCATGGCGAGGGTCAGGGCGCTCGTGGCGACGAGGGTGATCCAGGTGGAGCGCAGGGTCCAGAGCTTGTGCCACTCCGAGCGCAGGACCCGGGACGGGGTCACCCGGTACGTCGCCACAGGTGCGGTGGTGCTCATGCCGCGGCTCCTTCCAGGGTCGCGGTGAACTCCACCGCGTCGCGCGTGAGGTCCATGAAGGCCTCCTCCAGCGAGGCGGTGTTCGGGGTGAGTTCGAAGAGGGGGATGCCGTGGGCGGCAGCGGTGCGGCCGATGTGTTCGGCGTCCGTGCCGCGGACTTCGAGGGTTCCCGGGGCGGGGGTGGTGAGGTCGATGCCGGGTGCGGAGAGCAGTCGTAAAAGGGTTTCCGCTTCCGGGGTGAGGACCTTGACGGTGCCCGCTCCTGACTGTCGTACGAAGTCGGTGACCGTGGTGTCGGCCAGGAGGCGGCCGCGGCCGATGATGACCAGGTGCTCGGCGGTGAGAGCCATCTCGCTCATCAGGTGCGAGGAGACGAAGACCGTACGGCCTTCCGCGGCGAGGGACTTGAGGAGGTTGCGGATCCACAGGACGCCCTCGGGGTCGAGGCCGTTGACCGGTTCGTCGAGGACGACGATGGCGGGATCGCCCAGCAACGCGGCGGCGATGCCGAGGCGTTGGCCCATGCCGAGGGAGAAGCCCTTGACGCGGCGGTGGGCGACTTCGGTCAGGCCGGTCAGGTCCAGGACGTGGTCGACGCGGGACTTCGGGATGCCGTGGGTGTGGGCGAGGGCGCGCAGGTGGTGGTGGGCGGTGCGGCCGGGGTGGACCGAGCGGGCCTCCAGGAGGGCGCCGACCTCGTGGAGGGGCGCCGGGTGGGTGGCGTAGGCGCGTCCGCCGACGGTGGCGTGGCCGTGGGTGGGGGCGTCCAGGCCGAGGATCATACGCATGGTCGTGGACTTGCCGGCGCCGTTCGGGCCGAGGAAGCCGGTGACCGTGCCGGGGCGGACGGTGAAGGAGAGGTCGGTGACGACGGTCTTGCCGCCGTAGCGTTTGGTGAGGTCCTGTGCCGCAATCATGCTCCGATGCTCGTCCGGGCGAGGGCGGCGGGCGTCGGACCAGGGGCAGTATTCGAGGTGAGGGGCGTAGTACCCGGGTATTACGGTGGCTGGCATGAGCAGCTATGTGATCCGGTCCGTGCGCGCTGACGAGTGGCCCGCCGCGAAGGAGTTGCGGCTTGACGCGTTGCGGGACCCCGTGGCGCATCTCGCCTTCCTGGAGACGTACGAGGAGGCCGCGGCCAAGCCGGACTCGTTCTGGAAGGAGCGGGTGGCCGGGTCGGCACAGGGCGCGGAAGGGGCGCAGCAGATCATCGCCGAGGGGCCGGACGGGCGGTGGGTCGGGACGCTGACCGTGCTGGTCGAGGAGCCCGGGACGACGGACTGGGCCGGGTTCGCGGTCGAGCGCAGGCAGACCCATCTCGTCGGGGTGTTCGTGCGGCCCGAGGAGCGGGGGAACGGGCTGACCGAGGTGTTGTTCGACGCCGCGCTGGAGTGGTCGTGGGAGCGGGGGGCCGAGCGGGTACGGCTCATCGTGCACGAGGAGAACGGGCGGGCCCAGCGGTTCTACCGGAAGGTGGGGTTCCTGCCGAGCGGGGTGATCGTGCCGCTGGGGGACGCGGGGGAGCGGGAGCTGGAGCTCGTCCTGGACCGGGGATGTGACTGAGGCCGCTACACCGGGAGTTCCGTGTCGGGCCAGCGGGTGCGGGCCTGTTCGCGGGAGCGGAGCAGGGCCAGGGTCGGCAGACCGCGGTCGGTTCCGGCGGCCAGCAGGTCCGGGAGCTGGGGGAGCGGGGCCACGGCGGCGACGTCGTCCAGGACGAGGGTCAGTGGTGGGTCGAGGCGACCGGAGGATGACCGTTCGGCCATGCGCCGGCCGCGCTCGACCACGCTTGCGGCGAGAGCGGTGAGCAGAGGCATCGCGCCCGGGTTGGTCCGGGGGTCCTCGATGGATTCACCGACCACATAGAGCGTGCCCCCTTCGTCCACGAAGGAATCCAGGGCGAGGGCATCGGTTCGGTTGGGTGTGCAGGCCTCACGGATGTTGAGCGTGAAGAGGGCGGAGAGGGCCCTGCTCGTCAACTCCTGGGCGATGTCCCGGCGTTCGGTGTGAGCGGTGAGGGCGGCTTCGAGTTCGCCCGCGGAGCCGGGGGCTGCCTTGGGGTTCGTACGGAGGGTGCGTACGGCGTCCTGGATCTGGTTGCCCTGGGCCCAGCGGTGGACGTGGCGGATGGTGCGGCCGTCGATGGCGGCGGCGTGCAGGTAGCTGCGCAGGAGCGTTTCGGCGGTGTCGCTGACCGCTTGGTCGAGCCGGGCGGTGGGGCGGACCGGGGTGAGGAGTGCGACGGCTCTCTTTGCTGCGGTCTGCTTGTCCTCGCAGCCCGAGGTGGGGGACCAGTGGAGGCGGGCCGGGGTGTCGCAGCGGTGGGTGGGGTCGTAGACGTGGACCGGGCCGAGTTTGGCGCGGGCGTCCTTGGTGTCCTGCCAGATGGCGGGGTTCGAGGTGACGACGAGGGCAGGGCCCTCCGCGTCGCGTACGGCCTGGGTCGCGGTTGTCCGGCGGGTTTCCGGCGGGCCGTAGAGCACCGGGCCTTCGGCGCGGTGTGCTTCCCACCCAGCTGCCCGTTCGCCGTTGCCCGAGAGGCTCGGCACGGGAGTCGACTCCACCGGTGCCACTTCCCGCAGCACCTTGGCCGGTTCCGGTTCCGGTTCCGGCTCGGCGCGCGGCACCGGGACCTCGGCGACCGTGGGCATCCCGGGCTCCGGCACCGGCTCCACCAGTTGCCTCCGCCTGCGTGCCCGCACCGCCCTCCATCGCACCACCGTGCCGAGCACGAACACCGTCAGGACGACGAGGATCATGACCTGGCCGATGAACAGGCCCCAGAACAGGCCGTAGCCGGAGAGGCCGGACTCGGGTGCGTCGGGCCAGGCGCCGGGGATGTCGTGCGGTCGGGCGACGAGGTGGCGGATGGCCAGGGGGGTGCGGGTGAAGGTGACGCCGTCGGGCCAGGCGCCGTGGGCGAACAGGGCGGCCAGGCCCGTGGCGGACCAGGCCAGCAGGGTCATGCCGAGGAGGAAGGCGAGTATGCCGACGAGGAGGCCGTCGGGGACGCCTCCCTGGCCGCCCTGTCGTCGGTCGCGCTCGTCACCCGGTCTCATGGCTCTTCCCCCCGCTCTTCCTACGCCACCGTCGACTCGGAGTCGCCGAGGTGCTGTTCGACGAAGGCCGCCGCACGTTCCTCGGCCTCCAGTTCGGCGGCGCGCAGCGCGTCGTCCGCGAGCTGGTGGTCGACGGACGACTCGGTCATCGCCCGGTCGGTGAAGACCAGGGGGCGTTCGGTCTCGGTGATCAGGTGTTTGACGACCTGGACGTTGCCGTTGACGTCCCAGACGGCGATGCCGGGGGTGAGCGACGGGATGATCTCCACCGCCCAGCGGGGCAGGCCCAGCACCCGGCCCGTCGCCCTGGCCTCGTCTGCCTTCTGGGCGTAGATCGTCCGGGTCGAGGCCATCTTGAGGATGGCCGCGGCCTCCTTCGCCGCCGCCCCGTCCACCACGTCGCTCAGGTGGTGCACCACCGCCACGAACGACAGGCCCAGTCGGCGGCCGAACTTCAGCAGCCGCTGGAAGAGCTGGGCCACGAACGGGCTGTTGATGATGTGCCAGGCCTCCTCGACCAGGAAGATGCGCTTCTTCCGGTCGGGGCGGATCCAGGTGTGCTCCAGCCACACGCCGACGATGGCCATGAGGATGGGCATGGCGATGGAGTTGCGGTCGATGTGGGACAGGTCGAAGACGATCAGCGGGGCGTCCAGGTCGATGCCGACCGTCGTGGGGCCGTCGAACATGCCCCGCAGGTCACCGTCGACCAGGCGGTCCAGGACCAGCGCCACGTCCAGGCCCCATGCCCGTACGTCGTCTATGTCGACGTTCATCGCCTCGGCGGACTCCGGCTCCGGGTGCCGTAGCTGCTCGACGATGTCCGTCAGCACCGGCTGGCGTTCGACGATCGTCTCGTTGACGTAGGCGTGGGCGACCTTGAGCGCGAAGCCGGAGCGCTCGTCGAGGCCGTGGCCCAGTGCGACCTCGATGATGGTCCTGAGCAGGGCGAGCTGCCCGGTCGTGGTGATCGCCGGGTCGAGCGGGTTGAGCCGGATCCCCATGTCCAGAGCCGCCATCGGGTCCAGCCGGATGGGAGTTATCCCCAGCTCCTGCGCGATGAGGTTCCATTCGCCCACCCCGTCCTCGCCCTGTGCGTCGAGGACGACGACCTGGCGGTCGCGGAAGCGCAGCTGGCGCAGGACGTACGTCTTCTCCAGCGCCGACTTGCCGTTGCCGGACTCTCCCAGCACCAGCCAGTGCGGGGCCGGGAGCTGCTGGCCGTACAGCTGGAAGGGGTCGTAGATGTACCCCTTCCCGGAGTAGACCTCGCGGCCGATGATGACGCCCGAGTCGCCGAGGCCGGGGGCGGCGGTCGGGAGGTAGACCGCCTGGGCCTGGCCAGTGGAGGTGCGTACCGGCAGGCGGGTCGTCTCGACCTTGCCGAAGAGGAAGGACGTGAAGGCGTCGGTGAGGATGGTCATCGGATCCCGCATGCGGCTGCCCCTCTACCTTCGGATGCCGGTGGCGAACGGAAGGGTGTTCACGAAGGCGCGATGGTGCTCGCGATCGCACCACTCCAGCTTCAGGTACGACTTTCCGGCCGAGGCCCGGATGGTCCGCTTGTCGCGGGCCAGGGCCTCGGGAGTGCGGGAGGAGACGGTGATGTAGCCCACCAGGTTCACGCCGGCCGCGCCGCTCGCGAGGTCTTCTCCCCGCTGGTCGAGGCGGTTGTGGGCGGCGATGTCGCGCGGGTCGACGGTGCGGTTCATCTTGGCGGCGCGGGAGGCCTCGGCCTCGTCGTTGGTCTTCTCGGTCAGCATGCGTTCAATGGCTACCTCGGTCGGCTCGAGATCCATCGTCACGGCGACCGTTCGGATGACGTCCGGGGTGTGGACGAGGAGCGGCGCGAGGAAGTTGACGCCGACCGGGGTCATCGGCCACTCCTTCACCCACGCCGTGGCGTGGCACCAGGGGGCGCGGGTCGAGGACTCCCGGGTCTTCGCCTGGAGGAAGTTGGGATCCATGGCGTCCAGTTCGGCCGGCCAGGCGTTGCGCTGGGTCATCGCCTGGATGTGGTCGATCGGGTGGTCGGGGTCGTACATGGAGTGGATGAGCGAGGCGAGGCGGCCCTGGCCCAGCGGCTGCCGGACCCGGATGTCGGCCTCCTGGAGGCGCGAGCAGATGTCGGTCAGCTCGCGGGCCATGACGACCGCGAGGCCCGCGTCCCGGTCCAGCTTGCGGCCGCCGTGCGGGCGCGCGGCGCGGGCCATGGCCTGGGCCTCGGCGGCGAGTTCGCGGGTGTAGTGCATGCAGGCGACCATGTAGGCGCGGTGCTGCTCGCTGCTCGTGGACACCATGGACTGCAGTTGGTCGTACGACTGCTGCAGCCAGCCCAGCGACTTCTCGTCGCCGCGCATGGCGACGTCCTTGGCGTGGGCGTCGGGGTCGGCGGGCAGGGTGCGGGCGAGCATCTGCAGCCGGGTGACGAAGCCGTCGCCGTTGGCCACGTGCTTGAGGAGGGTGCCGAAGCGGTCGACGAGGGATTCCTGGTCCTCGGAGTCGCGCAGGCCGACGCCGGGCCCCTCGATCTCGATCGCGGCGGTGACCGTGCGACGGTCCGCGTGCAGCAGTACGGCGATCTCGTCGGGGCCGAACGGGGCGGCCAGCCAGTTGATGCGGCCGATGCCGGGCGGCGAGCCGATCTCCACCTCACGGCCGTCGAGGTGGGTGCCGGCCTCCATCACGCCGGAGCGGTAGGTGGTGCCCTGCTTGAGGGTGCGCTTGTAGCTGCGGTTGATCTCGAACCACTTGTAGAAGGTGCGGCGCTTGTACGGCACGTAGACCGCCGCCAGCGCGAGCATCGGGAAGCCCATCAGCAGCACGATGCGCAGGGTCAGTACCGGGACGAGGAGACCGCACATCATGCCGAGGAACGCGCCGCCGATGATGAGCGCGATCTCGCCGGTCTCACGATTCCTGCCGACGATCGCGTTCGGCCGGGCGCGGCCGATCAGATATGTACGGCGGGGCGTGACCGGATGGGACACGTGGGACTCGGTCGTCAACGCCCTTCACCTCCCGTGCGGTTGGTACTGCTGTTGCGTGTGTTGCTGGCGTGCGGGGTGTTCACCGGGCTGCCGGCGCGGGGAGCGGGTGCGGCGGAGGGGACAGATCCGCCGCCTCCGTTCGGTGTGCGGGTGCTGTGCGCGGCGACCCCGCCGGATACGGGGTTGCTCGGGCGGGCACCGCCGGAGCTGCTCCCGCCGCCGCCGTTGTCGGCGCGGGCGCTGTGCGTTTTGATGCCCTGGGCGACGAGGGTCGCGGGAGAGCTGATGGCGGCCGCCGCCTTGCCCTCCGCGCCCTGCATGATGCGGTTGCTGCGGGAGTTCGCGATCTCGTCGCCGAAGCCGGGGACGAAACGGTAGATCATCGCGCTGGCGAAGATCGCGAGCAGGATGATGGCGAGGCCGGAGACGACGGCGGAGAAGGCGTCGGGGCCGTCCTCCGCGGAGAGCGCACCGGCCAGACCGAGCACGATGACGATGACCGGTTTGACGAGGATGACGGCGATCATGATGCCCGCCCAGCGGCGGACGTGGCCCCAGAGGTTCTTGTCGACCAGGCCGGCGTAGACGACGGTGCCGAGGAGGGCACCGACGTAGAGGAGCGCGGCCCTGATGACCAGCTCAAGCCACAGCACGCCGGCGGCCAGGATGCTGACCAGCGACACGACGATCAGCATGATGGGGCCGCCGCCGATGTCCTCGCCCTTGCTGAGGGCGCCGGAGAACGTGCCGAAGAAGGTGTCGGTCTGATCGCCGGTGGTCTTCGCGAGGACCTCCGATACGCCGTCCGTCGCCGATACGACCGTGTAGAGGATCAGGGGCGTGAAGGCGGACGCCAGGACGGTCAGCCAGAGGAACCCGATCGCCTCGGAGATGGCGGTGGTGACGGGCACGCCCCTGACGGCCCGCTTGGCCACGGCCAGCAGCCACAGCAGAAGCGTGAGGATCGTCGACGCGGCGAAGACGACGGCGTACTGCTGGAGGAACTTGGTGTTCGTGAAGTCGACGTTCGCGGTCTCTTTGACGGCTTCGCTGAGCTTGTCGACGGTCCAGGCGGCGGCGTCGGCGCAGCCCTTGGCGAGGGAGGAGAGGGGGTCGAGGGTGTCGGTGAGGCTGGGGGTGCCGGTGCCGGTGGAGCCGCCACCTCCGGAACCGCCCTCTTCGCAGTACTTCCTGGCGGGAGGGGCGATCAGCGAGCAGTCGCTGCTGTCGGTCGGTGACGGCGTAGGAGTGGGTGCCGCGAAGGCGCGCGTGGCCGTGAGTACCGCTGTGGTCTGTACTGCCGTGATGACAGCGGCCACCTTGAGTACACGGTGTTTAGCGGGCATACGTGAACCCTCCGTACTCTTCGACGGCCTTCGCCATCTCATCGGCGCTGGAGGCCCGATCGTCCCCGGGGACCGGGGCTGGGCCTTCCTTCTGGGAGTGCGTCACGATCTTCCAGTCACCGCTGGTCCATTGCAGCTTCATGTCGATGGTGAACCAGCTGCTCGTGACCGGGTTCGTGGAGTTCTCGCCCGCGAGGCCGAGGAGGCCGTTGCACCAGACCGCGACGCTCGCGCTGTTCGCGGAGGCTTCGGTGACGCTTGTGCCGACCGGGCTTGTCCGAGACACGAAGGTGTAGCCCGACGGTGCGGAGCCGTCCTCGTTCAGGCCGACGTTCTTGTTGAACTGGGGTGTGTATGCCTTGTCCAGCGTTGCCTTCAGGGCCGGGATCCGGGAGGGCGCCAGGATGGTCTGCAGGAGCGCGTCCCGCTTCGCCTTGTTGAACATGTCGGCCGACCCCAGCGCCACCGCGTAGTTGGCGGCCGCACTCTGCGCACCCTGCTCGTCGTGCGCGAACCCCGTCGGAATCCCGCCCGCCTTTTTCGTCACCGGACGGTTTCCGCTCGCTGCCGTCGACGCGGCCTCCGGCTGGGAGGCCACGTCGTCCGTGGATGCGGAATCGTCTCCTCCGCGGTTCGCGAAGGCGATCGCTGCGATGAGGAGGACGATGACGCCGACGACCGTGACCAGGCTGCGGGAGGAGGAGCGGCCGCCTCTTCGCGCACCGCCGTAGACGTCGTGGTCGCGGTCGGGCAGGCGGGTCGTGCGGGTCTGGCCGGTACCGCCGTAGCCGCCGGAGGAACCCGGCTCGTGGTCGTCCCCGAGAGTCATGCCGCGTACGCCCCCTCGACGTCGTGCGGAAACACGTAGGAGTACGACGGTAGCCGTGCTGGTTCCCGCGCGGGCGCGGTGTGGTGACTCGACATCAGGGAAACGCAACCTCAGCCGGTGGGCACGACGGACGGGTGGGGTAGGGGGAAACCGGGCGCGCCCGGCCGGAGTGGAGGTGCGTCGACCGGACGCCGTGCCTACACGGCCATGCCGTACACGATGGTGAAGAGCGTGCCGAGGGAGCCGATGATGAAGACTCCGGTGAGGCCCGCGATGATGAGGCCCTTGCCCTGTTCCGCGCTGAAGGTGTCCCGCAGGGCGGTGGCGCCGATGCGCTGTTTGGCCGCGCCCCAGATGGCGATGCCGAGGCAGAGCAGGATGGCCACCGCCATCACGACCTCGATCATCACCTTCGCCTCGTTGCCCAGGCTGCCGAAGGGGCCCCAGTCCGGAGCGATCCCCCCGATGATGGTGTTGATGTCTCCCTCGTCGGCCGCAAAGAGCATGTAAGTCACCGCCCCTGGTGGGTAGTCCGCGTCCCCTGCACGGGCGCAGAGGTCAGGCATCATTCTCGCCGACAATGTCGCTGTCGTATGTCGACTTGGCGTCATCGGTTGGCGGTTTTCATACGAATACCTTGTCACCGGCTCGCGAGAGTCCCTCGGACGGGTGCGGGACGGTATACGAGGAATCGTATCGTCACTCTGTGTATCACGGCAGGTCACGCCGGGCAATGAGGCCTGAGCGGAACCTGTCGTGTGGTTCCGTCGTTGACCCCTTTTCACGACCGGACGCGGTGGGTGACGGCCAGTCGGGTGAGTGGTCGGGAAGAATGTTCTCATGGCGAACGGGCCGCGGCGGGATGCCGCGGCCCGTTCGCCCCCGTGACGCCGGTGGGCCCCCACGGCCCGGTCCGGCGCGATCTGATGACGGTGGATCAGCCGGTGAAGGCGCCGGTGCCCTCCGGGGTGCCCCAGCCGGTCGGTCCGTCGTAGCCGGAGCCGGCGGTGCAGAAGTAGCTCGTGGAGCAGTTGCCGTTGTTGCCGGAGGTCACGTCGTTGAGCGCCGAGGTGCCGGCGGCCTTGTACGGGAACTGGGCCGGGTAGGAGCTGCTGGACGGCGTGCCGGCGAGGGCGTAGACGCTCGCGATGATGGGCGAGGAGGCGCTGGTGCCGCCGAAGGTGTACCAGCCGGCGGTGACGCCGTAGGAGTCGTAGACCGAGACGCCGGTCGCCGGGTCGGCGACGGCCGACACGTCCGAGATCATGCGCTTGGTGCAGCCGGTGTCGGTCTGCCAGCTCGGCTTGGCGTCGTACTTGGAGCAGCCGGAGCCGGTGCCCTCGGTGGTGCTGGTCTTCCACACGCTCTCGGTCCAGCCGCGGGTGGTGGAGGAGGTGGCGAGCCTGGTGCCGCCGACGGAGGTGACGTACTTGGAGGCGGCCGGGTATTCGGCGCCGTAGGCGGAGTCGCCGGCGCTGACGGTGATGGCGACGCCGGGGTGGTTGAAGTACGAGGAGTCGTACGAGGTGTCCGAGGAGGACTCCGAGCCGCCATAGCTGTTGGAGACGAACCTGGCGCCGAGCTTGACGGCCTCGTTCACGGACGTGCCGAGGTTGGCCATGCTGGCGGACGTCGCCTCGACGAGCGTGATGCTGCAGTTCGGGCAGGTGGCGCTGGCCATGTCGAGGTCGAGGGAGATCTCCTCGGCCCAGCCGCTGTCGGCGGCGGGGAGGGAGGTCGTGGAGCCGGTCTGGCCGACCTTTTTGAAGCAGCCGTTGGCGGTGGTGCAGGTGGAGAGGCCGTAGTACGAGCGGTACTTCGCGAGGTCGGCCTCGGCGTTCGGGTCGTCGTAGGCGTCGACGATCGCGATGGTCTCGCCGGAACCCTTGGTGGAGGCGGCGGAGGTCAGGCCGTAGGCGGACTGGAGGTCTGAGGGGCCGTAGCCGGAGGGGGTGGTGGCGTCGGCGGCCTTCGGAGTGACGCTGTCCTTTGTCGCCTGCTGCTTCTGGAAGGCGGTGAGGCCGCCGGTGACGCGCAGGGAGTTGCAGGCCAGTTCGCCCTTTTTCTTGGGCGTGGCACAGGGGGTGGCCGACCAGGTGACCTTGGAGGAGGTGGTCTTGGCGGCGCTGGTGGCTTCGGGGGTGGCGCTCGCCTGGCCGGCCGCGGTGCCGAGTCCGGCGAACACGAGCGCGGCGGTGGCCACGGCGGCGGATGCGCTGCGGGTCCATCTGCGCCGGGTGGCGGGGGAGTTGGGGGGTGTCGTACGCAACGTACAGCCTCCTGAGAGTGGTTGACAGGGGCAGTGCGGGTGCTGATGCCACCGGTACGTGGTCCCCGGCGGCGGGCGGCGGCCCGCCGACGACTGTTGCTTGTTGAGTACGTGACAACAAGGTGGGCAGCGGAATCCTGACTTCCGCCTTACTGAAGGGGGTTGGGGGATTGCTGATCAATGGCCGCGTGATGGCGGGGGGATGGCCGTGGCTTGACCCGGGACACAGTCGACGCACAGGTTGCGTCGAGGTGCGGAGGGCTCAGGCGCCTTACGCGTACGGCGGGTTCTCGGCCCCCTCCACGAAGTGGTCGAACTCGCCTGCCTGGACGCCGAGTACGAACGCGTCCCACTTGCGGCGGTTCGTGGTGACCACGTTGTCCGGGGCGCTGGTCTCGCGGAGGTAGACGGGCGTGTCGCCGTCGTCGCCCTCGCCGAAGGCGATCTCGATCCAGGGGCCAGGGCCGGTTGCCTCCGGCGGGGCGGCCCGGGTCCAGGTGAGGTCGGTGGGGATGTCAGACACGGCCGGGTTCTTTCTTCAGTGCGGTGAGGAGGGCGTCGAAGGCGGCGGGGGTGGCGGTGAGTATCGCTGCGGTGGGGTCGCCGGATTCGGTGAGGCGGATCGTTTCGTCCGTGGTGGCGATGTGGACGCATGAGTCGCCCTCGCCACAGAAGGACGACTTCCGCCAGGTGTGCTCGGACATCTGGGTTCCCTTCACAGGTCCTGGACGATGGAGTGGATGAGGTCCCGCGACTTCTCGGGCGGGAGGGCGTTGGCCTCCATACGGTCGAGAAGTACTCGGTACTTGTGGAGCTGGGCTTCGGCATCAAGAAAGACGGGGCCGTGGGACTGGTCGAGATGGACGGTGTCGAGCTGAGGTACCGGGCCGCTGGAGTAGAAGATCGACTGTCCTGATCCCGGGAAGCCTCCGGCGGCGAACGGAAGCACCTTGATGGTGATGTGGTCCCGCTCGCTCATGTCCAGCAGATGCAGCAACTGCGTCCGCGCGGTTGCGGTCCCGCCGAACTGCATGCGCAGAGCGGCCTCGTGGACAAGAGCGTGGTACGGGGTAGGCGGGTTCCGGAAGATCACGGCTTGGCGCTTGATGCGGAACGAGACGCGGTGCTCGATGTCGGGCGGCGAGAGCTCGGGCACGACTTGGCGGAACAACGCGCGCGCGTGCTCCGTGGTCTGGAGCAGGCCGGGCATGTGGACGGTGATGGCTGTCCGCAGGCGCACTGCGTGGTGTTCGACCTCGGCCAGATCGAGGAGCACGGCGGGCAGGATCTCGCGGTACTCCTCCCACCAGCCTCGATTCCGGTCGCCCGTCATGCCGGCGACCGCCTCGACGAGGGCCTGGTCCTGGCAGTCGTAATGGCAGGCCACCGCGCGAACTCTCTCGGCGCTCACGCCTACGCGTCCGGCCTCCATGTTGCTGACCTGCGCCTGCTTGATGCCCAGCAGTTGACCCGCCTCGGTCGCGGTCAGACCGGCTCGCTCGCGGAGTTTGCGCAGCTCAGTCCCGAAGCGTAGTTGGCGACCCGTCGGGTTCCTCACAGGCTTGTCGCCTCCTTGCTGTCACTCACACGAGTGGTAGTGAATGCGATCAGTGAGAATCAGTGAATGTATTCACTGCATGCCGCTACCTTACAACTGGGCCCCTCGCCCAGAAGCGCACCGGCCGACGGGACGGCACCGCCACTGGGTAAACCGTACGCACACACCCAACTCCCCTCAGTGATCGGAGACTTCCATGGCCACCGTATCCCCGGCCTGGGCCTACACCCTGCACCTCCCGCACGATCCGCGCGCACCGGGCATCGCCCGCTCAACCCTCCGTACCGTCCTCGCCGCGCACGACCTCACCGCCCTTCTCCCCACCGCCGAACTCCTCGCCTCCGAACTGCTCACCAACGCCCACGTCCACACCCGCGGCCCCTATGCCCTCCGTCTGCGCGCGATGGAACCCGGGCGGCTCCGAGTCGCCGTGTGGGACGGTGATCCGCGTGTCCCGGCCGGGTTCACGCGTGGCGACGACGCTGTGGACGCCGTACCGCCCGACACCGCGGAAGGCGGCCGAGGGCTGCACCTGGTGCGGGCCTGCTCGGATTCGTGGGGCGCGTCCGTGTTGCGGGCGTCGGGGGCTTGGCAGGGTGGGAAGCTGTTGTGGGCGGAGTGCGGGTAGGGCTGACCAGGCTCTCACCTTCGTGCGGAACGCTGTACTGCGATGAAGCGCACGCCACGTCCCGTCCTCTACGCCGTCACTCTCCTGCTCGCCGTCACCTCTGCCTCCGAGGCGGCCGCCGACGACGGTGCCGGCCCCTTCGGGGTGACCGCCGTCGCCGTGGCGACCCCGCAGACCGCCCGAGTGGGGGCCCTGTTCGCCGCAGGCCGGCATTTCTGCACCGCGTCCGTCGTGGACAGCCCGGGTCGGGACCTCGTCGTCACCGCCGCGCACTGTCTTGACGGAGGGTCGGAGAACCTGGTGTTCGTGCCCGGGTACCGGGACGGCCACGCACCCTACGGCGCGTGGCGGGTGCGGCGGCGGTATCTGCCCGGCGGGTGGGCCGAGAGGCAGGACGAGGACAGTGATGTCGCCTTCGCCGTCGTCACCGAGCGGGGTGGGCGAGGGGTCGAGGATGTCGTCGGGGGCGGGAACCGGTTCGCCGTCGGGAGGGCGACCGGGGCGACCGCAGTGACCGTCACCGGATATCCCGCCTCCCATGAGGTGCCGGTCCGCTGCACCAACAGGCCGACATCGCACAGTCGTACGCAGCAGCGCATCGCGTGTCCCGGGTTGAGCGGGGGGACCAGCGGCAGTCCGTGGGTGAACGGGGACGGGGAGGTGGTGGGCGTGCTGGGCGGGCACGAGGCGGGCGGGGCCACGGCGGACGTGTCGTACAGCGTGGTTCTGGGGGCGGAGGCGGCCTCGCTGTACCGGTCCGCGACAAAGGGTCCTGCGGCGAACTGATCTCTGTGGCAGGGTCAGTTCGGTGGATGCACTGAAGGATCGGGACCCGGCGCACATAGGCGCGTACACGCTGCTCGCACGGCTCGGGGCCGGCGGGATGGGGCAGGTCTATCTCGCACGGTCGCCCGGGGGGCGGCTGGTCGCGATCAAGGTGATCCGGGACGAGATCACCGACCATCCGGAGGCGCTGGCGCGGTTCCGGCGGGAGGTGGAGACGGTTCGGGCCGTGCGCAGCGCGTACACGGCGAACCTGATCGACGCCTCGCTGGAAGCGGCGCCGTACTGGCTGGCGACGGAGTTCGTGTCGGGGCCGACGTTGAGTCAGGCGGTGGGGGAGCGGGGGGCGTTGCCTCCCGAGGCGTGCCGTGGGGTGTTCGCCGCGCTGGCCGAGGGGCTCGCCGCGGTACACACGCACGGGGTCACGCACCGGGACCTCAAGCCGCAGAACGTGATCCTCGCCGCGCAGGGGCCGCAGCTCATCGATTTCGGGATCGCGCGGGGCGCGGGCCAGACCGCGCTCACCGAAGCCGGGTTCGCGCCCGGCACGCCCGGATACACCGCGCCCGAGGTGTTGCTGCGGAACGAGGTCGGACCGGCGGCGGACGTCTTCGCGCTGGGAGCGACGCTCGCGTACGCGGCGACCGGCAGGCCGCCCTTCGGCATGGGCGAGGCCGCGGGGGTGAGCTACCGGGCCGTCCACGAGCCCGTCGACGTCCTCGGCGTGGAGCCGGGGCTGGCGTCGCTCATCGAGGCGTGCGTGGCCAAGGACCCGTCGGTGCGGCCGGGACTCGGTGAGGTGATCGCCCGGTGCGGGGTGCGGGCGGCGCTCGTGGAGGATCCGTTCTACGCCGGGCTCGCGCAGTTGGCGGAGGCGGTACCGCAGACGCCGGCGGCGGGCCGGGCGGGGGCGGTGCCGCGGACGCCGACCGTGCAGTCGGTCGCCGGGCCGGTGGCGCCTCCCGCCTACGCACCGGCGAGCCCGCACGACTTGCCGACGGCCGGGGCGGGGTACGGCTATACGCCCACGGAGCTGAGCCGGCCGCCACAGGCCGGCCGCCGCCGGGGCGTGCTGTGGCTCGCGGTGGGGGCCATGGTGGTCGCCGTGGGGGCGGGGACGGCGTTCATCCTGTTGGCGCCGGACGACAAGAAGGACGACGGCCAGAAGGCGGGGGGTGGCGCGGCTGCGTCTCCGTCCGCCTCGAAGTCGGCCGAGTCACCGGCGGCGTCGGAGCCGGCGGCGGGTGCGCCCGCGTACGCGGGGGACAAGATCGACCGTGTGCTGTGGAGCTCGGCCACCGGCGAATGCCAGTTGCCCCCTGGGGAGAGGGCGGTCGAGGGTTTCCTGGGGTCCATCAGCGATCCCGATGCCCCCAGCGAGACCTCGGAGACCCACTCCTTCGGGAACAAGGTTCAGCTTGGGTTTCGGGGCGGCGGCACGGCCGGTGCCAAGGAGCCGTACTACGTGACCGTCAGCGTGAAGCCGCCGCACGTCATCGACCCGGACACCGGTAAGCCCATCGAGGGGATCCTGAGCGACAACCCGAACATCGGTTACCTGAGCAAGCCCGTCGACATCCACAGTGGCAGCGATCCGACGAGTTGGAAGTACGTCACCTACCCGGACGACTTCCACTCCTGGATCAAGGGCAAGCCGGAGCCCTCCATCCCGCTCACCAACGACCCCGGTGACTGGACCGTGGAGTTCCACCACATCCGCACGCCCGACGACTACACCAGCATCATGTGTGACGGCTTCACGGTGAAATGACGCCACTCTCACCTGAAATGGCCTTGAACAGCGGCGATATGGGGGAGGGTTGAGCCGTGCGCAAAGTCTGGGTGATCGGTGGTGTGTCTGTCGGGCTCGGCCTGAGCTTCGTGATGCTGCTCGTGGTCGGTGTGTACGTCGTGGCCGGGAACCTCGTGAACGGGGTGAGCGGGGCGACCAAGGCGTTGGCCAAGGGGTCGGTGCCTGCTGCCTATCAGCCCCTCGTCCAGAAGTGGGGCAACCTCTGCTCCGCCATCAACCCGGCACTGCTCGCCGCCCAGCTGTACCAGGAGAGCGGTTGGAATCCGGACGTGACCAGTCACGCCGACGCGCGCGGCATCGCCCAGTTCATCCCCGGTACCTGGGCCACGCACGGAATCGACGGCGACGGCGACGGCGACCGCGACATCTGGGACCCGAATGACGCGATTCCATCGGCCGCGTCCTACGACTGCGAACTCGCGAAGTACGTCAAGGACGTGCCCGGCGACACCACGAACAACATGCTGGCCGCCTACAACGCGGGTGCCTACCGCGTCATAAAGGCAGGTGGGGTTCCGGCCATCAGCGAGACGCAGAACTACGTCAAGAGGATCCGCTCCCTGGAGGACAGCTTCGCCGCTCCCGTCAGCCGGGTCGACCCGTCGAAGCAGGCCGCCGGTGCCATCTACTACGCGCAGAAGAAGCTGGGCACGCCCTACCTGTGGGGCGGTACCGGTACCGCTGAGCAGGGCGGACGGTTCGACTGTTCGGGGCTGACGCAGGCCGCGTACGACAGTGTGGGGATTACGCTGCCGCGGGTTGCCAATGATCAATACAACGCTGGTCCGCATCCGGCCAGGAGTGAGCTGCTGCCCGGGGACCTGGTGTTCTTCTCGGACGACCTGACCGACTCGCGGGCCATCCGGCATGTGGGCATTTATGTGGGTGGCGGGTACATGATCGATGCGCCGAGAACGGGTGCTGTCATCCGGTTCGACCCGATCGACACTCCTGACTACTTCGGAGCCACCCGGGTCACCGAAGATGGCGCGAAAGCGCTGCCCACAACGGTGTGAACCGAGCGTGAACCTGCCACCTGAGCTGCAGTGATGAGTCTCTCTTCGATAACGTCTGAGTGATCATTCGGTGGAGTGTGGAACGTATCAACGGGAGTCGTGCGTTCCTGATGACGTAGCTGAGCGGACGACGGACGTCACAGTCGGCGTATGCGGATCTACACACCACGGGGGTGGGCAACAGCGATGCGCGCTAGGGCGCGCCGGGAGAGACGACGAAGGGGCCGTGCGCCATGGCTGGACTCGCAGAATCCGGGTCGAACCCTGACGTCGATCTGCTGTACGACATCAACGGCCTCGCCAAGGACGCGCCGGCCTGGTTCGACCGGGCCATGGAGTACGTCGGTGAGTACGGACTGCTGCTCGCCATGGTGCTGCTCGTGGTGTGGTGCTGGTGGTCCGTGCGGCGGCGGGGCGGTGAGGACGCGGCGTCGTCCGTGGCCGCCCTGATCTGGGCGCCGCTCGCCGCCGGCATCGCGGTACTGGTGAACGTGCCGATACGAGGATTCGTGGAACGGCCCCGGCCCTTCCTCACCCACCAGGGGCTGGACGTCCTCGTCTCCGGCAAGACCGACTACTCCTTCGTGAGCGACCACGCCACCATCACCATGGCCATGGGCGTCGGACTCTTCGTCGCCAACCGGAAGTTCGGGTTCTTCGGACTCGGGCTCGCGCTGCTCGAAGGCTTCTGCCGGATCTACATGGGTGTGCATTACCCGACGGACGTGGTCGGCGGATTCGCGCTCGGCACGGCTGTCGCGCTGCTGCTCTCACCCGTGGCCATGGCTCTGCTGACGCCCGTGGTCAAGGCCGTCGAGCGGTCGCCGCGGGCCGGGTGGCTGGTCCGGACGCGGGGGCGGTCGTACGACGGGCAGGACGCGGTGATTCCGGGAGCCCGGCACGAGGCCGAAACCGAGGAGCGGGACCTGGCCGCGTAGGCGCGTCCCCCAAAGCCTTCCGGTGTCCTACAGGGCCTGGGGGTAGGTGAAGAAGCGGTTCGGGTCGTACTGCTTCTTCAGCTGTGCCAGGCGGGTCGCCGCATCGCCGTAGTACGCCCTGCGCCAGTCCTTGAGGGTCGGGTCCGTGTAGTTCTGGTACGCCGCGCCCGAGGCGTACGGCTTCATGGCCGTGTGGGCCCCGGTCAGCCAGGCCTCGGCGGTCGAGCCGTTCGTGCCGGCCCGCCAGGAGGCGATGTACTGGGCCAGCATCCGGGAGCGGCGGTGGACGAACGCCGTCGCCGTGGGGGAGACGCGGTTGACGGCTCCGCCGAGGGCCGTGAACGCGATGCTGCCCGAGCCGCCGCGGACGGACCTCAGCTGCTTGAGGAGGGTCTGGACCGCGGCGGGGGAGAGTGAACTGTCGAAGAAGTCCGACCTTGCCGCGTAGGTCTCCCGGCCCAGCGCTCCCTGCGGGGAGCGGCCGGGGGTCGCGCCGGGCAGGTGGCACATCGCGTCCGTCGAGAAGGACGAGCAGCCCGCGTAGATCTCCATCGCCTCCTCGTAGCCCCGGCGGCGGAGGGCGACGCTGCTTGCCGGGGCGCCCACCTTGTCCGCGAGGCGGTCGACCGCGTTCTGGAGTTCGCCGTACGTGCCGAGGGAGAAGGCGGCGACCGAGACGGTGGCGTGGCCGCCGGAGCTTCCCGCCAGGTGCAGGGACGACCAGATCTCGTCCGGCCGGCTCGGGCCCCACTCCTGCCAGGCCCGGACGACGGCCGCGGCCCTCGACCACGGCCAGGACAGGTACGCCGTCACCGCCTGCGAGGCCGGGTGGGTCCTGAAGCGCAGTTCCGTCACGACGCCGAAGTTGCCGTTGCCCGCGCCTCGCAGGGCCCAGAAGAGGTCCTTGTGGTCCGTGGCGTTCGCGGTGAGCTGCTTGCCGTCAGCGGTGATCAGGGTGGCCTGAGTGAGGCTGTCGCAGGTCAGGCCGTAGGCGCGGGAGACGACTCCGTGGCCGCCGCCGAGGGTGAGACCGGAGACGCCGACGGTGGGGCAGGAGCCGGCCGGGATGGTCACGCCCTTCGCGGCGAGGGCTCGGTAGACGTCGATCAGCTTGGCGCCGGCGCCGACGACTGCCGTGTTGCCGCTTGCTCGGACCCGGTCGAGTTTCGAGACGTCGATGATCAGGCGGCCGTTGCCCGAGGACCAGCCGGCGTAGGAGTGGCCGCCGTTGCGGATCGCCACGTGGAGGGTGTGTGTTCGGGCGTAGGAGAGGGCCGTGCGGATGTCGTCGTTGTGCGCGACGTAGGCGACCGCGGCCGGTTTCAGGGCGTCGAAGCGGGTGTTGTACAGCTGGCGGGCCGCCGGCCAGTCGGTGTCGCCGGGGCGGACGAGGGGACCGTCGAGGGTGCGGGCGAGGGCGGACCAGGTGGCGGGGGTGGCGGCGGTGGTCGACTTGGACGCGGGGTGCGAGGGGGACCGGGAGGTTGTCGTCGGTGTCCCGTTGCCCGAGCCCGAGCCCGCGTCGCCGGCCGTGCAGGCTGTGGCCGCGGCCGTGAGGGCGGCTGCGCCGGCGGCGATGAGTGTGCGCCGATCCATGTCCCTGCCTGTGCCTTTCGTCGGGCCTTCGTGGAACGAGACGGTGGATGGGGGGTGAGGGTTCCCTGGTGCGGGGCCGGGCCGGGGCGGGCGGGGCCGGGGCCGGCGCTGGGGGTGGGTGCGCAGCCCGGCGTTGCGGGGTGCCGGCTGCGCCCACCCGTGCCGCCCCAGCGGCACGACTGCCCGCAGTTTGACGGTGTGGGGGCCCGCAGGGTGACGGGGTTGGTTCAGTCGGGCAGGTGGGCCTCCGCGTCTGCTCTTGCTGAGCTTCTTGCCCTGCGGGCCGGGCCGCGCCAGCCGCAGGTGCAGTGGGCTGTGCAGAAGCGGCCCTTTTCGACGGTTGTCGTGCGGTGGGTCGTTCGGTCGGGGGGCGGGGGGATCCTGTCCTGCTGCGCCACGCCGACAACGTTACCCAGGCCGGGTAAAGGGTTGGTACGCGCGTGACGACCCCCGTCTGCTCGTCGTTAGGCGGAACGACAGGGGGCCCGTGACGGCGTACCGGCTGGGGGTAAGGCGATGGCGGAGCGGCAGCACGGTCGGCTGGGTGGTGTGGTCGTCGCGGTGGGGGTCTTGGCCGGTGTCTGCTTCGGGGCCGCGGGGTGCTCCGGGAGCGGTGCCGCCCTCGACGCGGACGCGCGGGCCGGGGATCCGGTCGAGACCTTGCACCGGGCCGCCGACACCCTGGTGGACGCGGGGAGTTCGAAGGCCCGTACGTCCATGGAGATGGCCACCGGGGGGACCCGGGTCACCATCCGCGGCCACGGTGTGTACGACTACCGGCGCCGGCTGGGGCGGTTGAAGGTGATGCTGCCGCAGGATCCGGCGGGCACCAGCAGGCATCGGCCCATCACCGAACTGCTCGCTCCCGGGGCGCTGTTCATGAAGAACCGGGGCGCCGGGGTGCCCGCCGACAAGTGGGTGCGGGTCGACACCGCCACGCTGACCGACGGGAACCTCGTGACCGGCGGGGCCACGGACCCGTTCGCCGCCGCCGAGGTGCTGCGCGGGACGCGGACGGCGACGTATGTGGGAAAGACCGAGGTCGCGGGGACGGCGGTGCGGCACTACCGGGGGGTCGCGGATCTTCGGCGGGCGGCGCACGAGGCGTCCGCCGGGAACAAGGGGCCGCTCGCGGCAGCGGCGAAAGGGTTCGCCACGGCTCGCGTGCCGTTCGACGTCTATCTCGACGACGAGGGGCGCATCCGCAAGATCCGGCACCGGTTCAGCTTCCTGAACGGGCAGCGGGAGGGGACCGTGGCGGTCGCTTCCACGACGCTGCTGTACGACTTCGGGATCGCCGCCGACGTACGGCTTCCGGCCACCGGTGACATCTACGCGGGCAGGATCGCTGAGGAGTGAGGGCCTGTTCGGCCATGGGCGCGGGCCCGTGCGGGCGTCAAGGACTAGCCCGTCCGTGCCATGCGCAGTGTGTGTGCCGCTCCCTACTCTAGGAAGTCGGTGACGGCAGAGAAGAGGTGATGCGCGTGGCTCCGGTCGGCGGTACGGCAGTTCAGGACCACGTGGCCCTCGCCGAGATCGAGCTGTGCGGAGAGCTGATCATCGCGGCCTCGGCCGCCGACGAGGACCGGCTCAGCCTGGAGAGCATCGACGAGGTGCTGAAAGTGGCCGAAGAACGCGCGAACGCCTCCGGCTACTAGCCGGAGGCGCCCCTGCCCTCTGCCGCCTGCCCCCTGCCCCCTGTCCTGGTTTCAGCGGCGAGCCGTCATGTCCGCAGCAGGCGGGCGATCGCCTTGGTCGCCTCTTCCACCTTGGCGTCGACCTCTGCGCCGCCCTTGACGGCCGCGTCGGCGACGCAGTGGCGCAGGTGTTCCTCCAGGAGCTGCAGGGCGAAGGACTGCAGGGCCTTGGTGGAGGCGGAGACCTGCGTGAGTATGTCGATGCAGTAGGTGTCCTCGTCGACCATCCGCTGCAGGCCCCTGATCTGGCCCTCGATGCGGCGCAGGCGCTTGAGGTGTTCGTCCTTCTGCTTGTGGTACCCGTGCACACCGCGGTCGTGGTCCGTCACGAGCTTCGGCTCGGCGGCGGAGGGCGCTTCCGCGCCGGCCTCGGTGGTCGTCATCGCGTCCTCCACATCATGGGCAGACATATACCCCTACTGGGTATATGGTACCGAACTTTGCGGGGTATGTGGCCTGCGGGCGGCCCCCGTGTCGAACACTCTGCCTGATGGGCGACACTGGTGGACGGCCCATTAGCCGTGGCCGGATGATGCACCTAGCATCAGCCTGACCGAAACCGATGCACCCCGAGGACCCCTTGTGCGCTTTCGTCTGACCCCCAGGGAGACGAGCTTCTATGACATGTTCGCCGCATCCGCGGACAACATCGTCACGGGCTCGAAGCTCCTCATGGAACTGCTCGGAGCGGACACCGCCGGCCGGGCCGAGATCGCAGAGCGCATGCGGGCCGCGGAACACGCGGGTGACGATGCCACGCACGCGATCTTCCACCAGCTGAACTCCTCGTTCATCACGCCGTTCGACCGTGAGGACATCTACAACCTCGCGTCGTCCCTCGACGACATCATGGACTTCATGGAGGAGGCCGTCGACCTGGTCGTCCTCTACAACGTGGAGGAACTGCCCAAGGGCGTCGAGCAGCAGATCGAGGTGCTGGCCCGGGCCGCCGAGCTGACCGCCGAGGCGATGCCGAACCTGCGGACCATGGACAACCTCACCGAGTACTGGATCGAGGTCAACCGGCTGGAGAACCAGGCCGACCAGATCCACCGCAAGCTGCTCGCCATGCTCTTCAACGGCAAGTACGAGGCCATCGAGGTGCTGAAGCTCAAGCAGATCGTGGACGTGCTCGAGGAGGCCGCCGACGCCTTCGAGCACGTGGCCAACACGGTGGAGACCATCGCGGTCAAGGAGTCCTGACCCCTTCATGGACACCTTCGCCTTGATCGTGACCATCGGGGTCGCGCTCGGATTCACCTACACCAACGGCTTCCACGACTCGGCCAACGCCATCGCCACATCCGTGTCCACGCGTGCGCTGACACCGCGTGCGGCGCTCGCGATGGCCGCGGTGATGAACCTCGCCGGCGCCTTCATGGGCAGTGGGGTCGCCAAGACCGTCAGCGAGGGCCTGATCGAGACGCCGCACGGCAACCGGGGCATGTGGATCCTGTTCGCCGCCCTGGTGGGCGCGATCGTGTGGAACCTGGTCACCTGGTACTTCGGTCTGCCCTCGTCCTCCTCGCACGCGCTGTTCGGCGGCATGGTGGGCGCGGCGCTCGCGGGCGGTATCGACGTTCTCTGGTCCGGCGTCCTGGAGAAGGTCGTCATCCCCATGTTCATCTCCCCGGTCGTCGGTCTGATCGCCGGTTACCTGGTGATGTGCGCGATCCTGTGGATGTTCCGCAAGTCCAACCCGCACAAGGCCAAGCGCGGCTTCCGCATAGCCCAGACCGTGTCGGCGGCGGGCATGGCCCTCGGCCACGGCCTCCAGGACGCCCAGAAGACGATGGGCATCGTGGTGATGGCCCTGGTCATCGCCGACGTCGAGCAGGCGGGCGACCCCATCCCGATCTGGGTCAAGGTCGCCTGTGCGCTCATGCTCTCGCTCGGTACCTACGCGGGCGGCTGGCGCATCATGCGCACCCTCGGGCGGAAGATCATCGAGCTGGACCCGCCGCAGGGGTTCGCGGCCGAGACCACCGGCGCGTCGATCATGTTCACCACGGCGTTCATCTTCCAGGCCCCCATCTCCACCACCCACGTCATCACCTCCGCGATCATGGGCGTCGGCGCCACGAAGCGGGTGAACGCGGTGCGGTGGGGTGTCGCCAAGAACATCATCCTGGGCTGGTTCATCACGATGCCGGCGGCGGCGCTCGTCGCGGCGTGTGCGTTCGGTGTGGTGAATCTGGCGTTCCTGTAGGCCCCGGCTGCCCCGAACGGCGCCCGCCCCTGGGGGCTCCGCCCCCAGACCTCCGACCTATGCCCACCCTGCCACCCGTCTCGGTCAGTCGAAAGGCGGGGCTCGCCCGGCTGCGCTCGGCGTTGGGGGGGTTGGGAGGGGGAACTCGGCCGGACGAGAAACGGGGGTCGGCCGGCTGCCCTTGGCATCGCGAAGTGGGTGTGCCCGCAGCCGCGTACGGCGAGAAGGGGACGTGTCGGGGGGTGTTCGCCCGCAGGGTTGGCGCGTCGACGCTGGTGCGTTGGTGAGGGACCGATTCCCCGCCGTTCCGAGGACGGACACCCCCGGCGCGGCCCCGACCCACAACGACGACGGGCCCGCCCCCGATACCAGGGGGCGGGCCCTTTTCGTCCTCGCGGTGGCACCGCCATGCAGCACCGCGAGGGGATCGGGGGGTGTCGGTCAGCCGAAGCGGCCGGAGATGTAGTCCTCCGTGGCCTGGACCGACGGGTTGGAGAAGATGCGCTCCGTGTCGTCAATCTCGATCAGCCGGCCGGGCTGGCCGACCGCCGCGAGGTTGAAGAAGGCCGTGCGGTCGGAGACGCGGGCCGCCTGCTGCATGTTGTGCGTGACGATGACGATCGTGAAGCGTTCCTTCAGCTCGCCGATCAGGTCCTCGATCGCGAGCGTGGAGATCGGGTCGAGCGCCGAGCAGGGCTCGTCCATCAGGAGCACGTTCGGCTCCACCGCGATCGCCCGCGCGATGCACAGGCGCTGCTGCTGGCCGCCGGAGAGGCCCGAGCCCGGCTTGTTGAGGCGGTCCTTGACCTCGTTCCACAGGTTCGCGCCCTTGAGGGACTTCTCGACGACGTCCTGCAGCTCGCTCTTCTTGTAGTTGCCGTTCAGGCGCAGGCCCGCCGCCACGTTGTCGAAGATCGACATCGTGGGGAAGGGGTTGGGACGCTGGAACACCATGCCGACCTCGCGGCGGACCGACACCGGGTCGATGCCGTGACCGTAGAGGTCCTCGTCGTCCAGGAGCACCTTGCCCTCGACGCGGCCGCCCGAGGTGACCTCGTGCATCCGGTTCAGCGTGCGCAGGAACGTCGACTTTCCGCAGCCGGAGGGGCCGATGAAGGCCGTCACCGAGCGCGGCTCGACCGTCATCGAGATGTCCTCGATCGCCTTGTGGGCGCTGTAGTAGGCGGTCAGACCGCTTACGTCGATTCGCTTGGCCATTTTCTACTTCACTTCCAGAATCAGTCGCCGTATGGCCGCGTCAGCGACCGGTCTTCGGGGCCTTCCAGCGGGCGATGCCGCGAGCCACCAGGTTGAGGATCATCACGAAGGCGATCAGCGTCAGTGACGCCGCCCAGGCGCGGTCGTACGCCGCTCCGGAGCCCGCGCTGTTCGCGTACTGCTGATAGATGTACAGCGGCAGCGACGCCTGCGCACCCTCGAAGGGGTTGGCGTTGATGAACGGGTTTCCCCACACGAGCAGGAGAACCGGTGCGGTTTCGCCCGCGATACGGGCGACCGCCAGCATGACGCCGGTGATGATGCCGCCGAGCGAGGTCGGCAGGACCACCTTCAGGATGGTGCGCCACTTCGGGACGCCGAGCGCCAGGGAGGCTTCGCGCAGCTCGTTCGGGACGAGCTTGAGCATCTCCTCCGTGGAGCGGACGACGACCGGCATCATCAGGATCGCGAGCGCGAGCGAGCCGGCGAAGCCGAAGGGCTGCATGTCGAACTGCAGCATCAGGCTGAGGATGAACAGACCGGCGACGATCGACGGGATACCGGTCATCACGTCGACGAAGAACGTGATGGCACGGGACAGGTTGCCCCGCCCGTACTCCACCAGGTAGACCGCGGTGAGCACACCGACCGGCGCGGCGATCAGCGCGGCGAGGCCGACCTGTTCCAGGCTGCCGAGGATGGCGGCGTAGATGCCACCGCCCGGCTCGGTGTCGGCGACCACGCCCATGGAGTGGGTCAGGAAGTAGACGTCGAGGACCTTCACGCCGCGTGCGACGGTCACCCAGACCAGGGAGACCAGCGGCACCACGGCGAGCAGGAAGGCCACCCAGACCAGCGAGGTCGCGAGGCGGTCCTTGGCCTGGCGGGTGCCCTCGACGCGGGAGGCGATGACGAAGGAACCGACGACGAAGAGGATCGCGGCGATCAGGCCCCACTGCACGCGGCTGTGGAGGCCGGCGGCGAGGCCGATGCCGATCGACACGGCGAGGGAGCCGCAGGCGATGGCGTACGGGGACCACTTCGGGAGGCGGGCGCCCTGCAGCGTGCTGCGCTTGTCGGCGATGGCGGTGCTCATGCGTTGGCCCCCGAGTACTCCTTGCGGCGGGCGATGATCGCGCGGGCCGCGCCGTTGACCAGCAGGGTGATGACGAACAGGACCAGACCGGAGGCGATGAGCGCGTCACGGCCGAACTCGGTGGCCTCGCCGAACTTGCTGGCGATGTTCTGGGCGAAGGTGCCGCCGCCCGGGTCGAGCAGGCTGGCCTGGATGTCGAAGGTGGGGGAGAGCACGGTGGCGACGGCCATCGTCTCGCCGAGGGCGCGGCCGAGGCCGAGCATCGAGGCGGAGATCACGCCGGAGCGGCCGAACGGCAGGACGGCCATGCGGATGACCTCCCAGCGGGTGGCGCCGAGGGCGAGAGCCGCCTCCTCGATCATCTGCGGGGCCTGGCGGAAGACCTCACGGCTCACGTTGGTGATGACCGGCAGGATCATGATCGCGAGCAGGATGCCGACCGTGAGCATCGAACGGGGGGCGCCGCCCTCCCAGGAGAAGATGCCGGTCCAGCCGAGGTAGTCGTTCAGCCAGCCGAAGAGGCCGTCCATCTGCGGTACGAGGATCAGCGCGCCCCACAGGCCGTAGACGATGGACGGCACGGCGGCGAGGAGGTCGATCACGTACCCGATGGGGCCGCTGAGCTTGCGCGGGGCGTAGTGCGTGAGGAACAGCGCGATGGCGACGGCGATCGGGACCGCGATGACCATGGCGACGATCGAGGAGACGATCGTGCCGAAGGCGAGGACCGCGATGCCGAACTTCGGCGGAATGACGCCGGTGTTCCACTCGAAGGCGGTGAGGAAGTTGGCGTCGTCCTTGCTGATCGCGAGGCTCGCGCGGTAGGTGAGGAAGACCGCGATCGCGGCCATGATCACCAACAGCAGGATGCCCGACCCTCGGGAGAGACCGAGGAAGATCCGGTCACCGGGTCGGGTGGCGCCTCGGGCCGCGCGCTTCTGCTCGGCCTCGGTCGGCGGTTCGGTCGGGGGAGGGGCTTCGGTGTTCTTCGTGGTTATGTCCATCGGGTTCTCCGGTCTGCGGGACCGTACGCGCCGTACGGCCCGGTGGAGCCGTCCGCGGTCGGCGGCGGCTCCTGGCGGCGGTGCACCGGACGGTGCGGTCCGGCCGGGGTACGAAGGCCCCAGGCCGGACCGCACTCAGGTCAGCTCAGGCCCTCGATGGTGGTGCGGACCTTGGCGATGATGTCGGCGGGGATGGGGGCGTAACCGCTGTCCGCGAGGACGGACTGGCCGTCCTCGGAGGCGATGTAGCGCAGGAACGCCTTGGTGGCGGGCAGGGTGTCCGCCTTGTTGCCCTTGTCACAGACGATCTCGTACGTGACCAGGGTGATCGGGTAGGCGCCCTCGGCCTTGGTCGCGTAGTCCAGCTTGAGCGAGAGGTCCTTGCCCGTGCCGACGACCTTGGCGGCGCCGATGGCCTTGGTGGCGTTCTCGACGGTGGCATCGACCGGGGCGGAGGCGCCGGTGTCGATGGAGACCGCGTTGATGCCGTCCTTGGCGTACGACAGCTCCATGTAGCTGATGGCGCCGGAGGTCTGCTTGACCTGCTGGGCGACACCGGAGGAGCCGGAGGCGGACTGGCCGCCCTTGGCCTGCCAGGCCTTGCCGCCCTCGTACTTCCAGTCGGCGGGGGACGAGGCGATCAGGTACTTGGTGAAGTTGTCCGTGGTGCCGGACTCGTCCGAGCGGTGGAACGCCTGGATCTTGAGGTCGGGAAGCTCCGCGTCGGGGTTGAGCTTCTTGATCGCCTCGTCGTTCCAGTTGGTGATCTTGCTGTCGAAGATCTTGGCGAGCGTCGCCGCGTCCAGGACGAGCTTGTCGACACCCGGGACGTTGTAACCCACGGCGATCGGGCCGCCGACCATCGGGAGGTCGATGCCCTGGCCGCCTGTGCAGACCTGCTTGGAGGCGGTGATCTCTTCGGGCTTCAGCGCGGAGTCGGAACCGGCGAAGGCCACCTGACCCTGCGTGAACGCGGTGACGCCGGCGCCCGAGCCGCCGCCCTTGTAGTTGATCTGCACGCCACACGCGGCGGAGAACTGCTTGACCCAGGCGTCGATCGCGTTCTTCTGTGCGGAGGAGCCGTCGGCGAGGAGCTGGCCCTTGGCGTCGTCGCACTTGATGCTGTCGGCCGCCGCTGTCGACGTGGCGCCGCCGCCGCTGGTGCCGGTGTCGTCCGAGCCGCACGCCGTGAGGGCCAGGGCGCCGGAGACGGCGAGAGCACCGAGGGTGAGGGCCCGCCGGTTCATGCGCTGAAGCTTCACTTGAGGGAGTTCCTTCCGAGAGCCGCCGTCCTGAACCGGCGGCGTGCGAAGTCTGTACGGCTGAAATTAGGCAGAACAGGTGAAGGCGCCGAAGGTCGTGAATGAACGGGGGGTGAACCCCTGAGGACGGTGCGGTGAGGTCACGGAACGCTCACGTCGAGGACACGGAGTGATTTCCGCCGACTATCTCAGGTGGAGGGTCCGGAGCAGGGCATCGATGAGAGCACGGTCCCTCGGTTGGGTGAGGCGGTTTCGGGCCGCTTTCGGAGGGAGCCACAGGATGCGGTCCACCTCGTCGTTCGGGGTGAAGACACCGGTCGTGGCCTCGGCCGCCCAGTAGCGGACCTCCTTGGGCCGGCCGTTCGCCAGGTAGCGGACGGTGGGCAGGCGGGTGCCGGCCACGGCCCGGTGACCCGTCTCCTCCTCCACCTCGCGCAGGGCGCCGGACAGGTGGGCCTCGCCACGCTTCAGCTTGCCCTTGGGGTGCGACCAGTCGTCGTACTTCGGCCGGTGGACGAGACAGACCTCCAGTTCGCCGTCGACGGGGGAGCGGCGCCACAAGACGCAGCCGGCCGCCCGGACGGGGGGCTCCCCGGCTTCGTTCGCTCGGAGCATCGGTGTCACCGCCTCCACGAGAAGATCGGTCAGGGTGTGCCGACCGCCTGCCTCAGCCAGGACTGCTGGAACGCGAAACGTGCCGCCTCCACCTCGTGCCGCTGGTCGGCGTGGAGCACGCCGAGGGCGTACGCCGTCGCGGGGGCGATACGAGGAGTACGGGCCGCCTGGGCCGCTGCCGCCGCCGCCTCCGAGGCGTCGCGGTGGCGGTCGAGGGCCTGGCCCGCGGTGAGCAGCCGGACGTCGACGGGCCCGTCCCCGCCGTCCAGGATCTCGCGGGCGTAGCGGTGCAGGCGCAGGAGGAGACGGACCTGGTGCCAGGGGGCGTCCTGGGGGTGCGGGGCCGGGTCCGGGGAGAGGCCGTGGATCAGGGCCTCCGCGTTGTAGGGGCTGCCGGCGGTGACGAGGGGCAGGGAGCCGATCGCGTCCGTGAGGCGGTCCTCGGCCGCGGCGGCGAAGGAGTGCAGGGCGGTGGTGGCCGCCGTGGGGGTGAGGGGGACCTCGCTGGCGAGTAAGGCGATGTTGTCGGCGACCGCGTGGAAGCGGGAGGAGCCGAGCGTCTGGAGGGCGGTGCTGTGCGCCCGGGTCCGGGCGAGGGTGAGCTGGCGTTCCAGCAGGGCGCCCGCCTTCGCCGCGCCGACGGTGAGGTTGCCGCGGTCGGGGGCGGGCGCCGGGCGAGGGCCGGCGCTGCCGGTTTCCTCCCCCGGTACCTTGAGGGCCTGGGAGGTGCCCCCGGTGCCCACTCGTTCCGCCCCGGCGGAACGAGTGCCCACAGCTTTGCGGGCGGCGGGAGCGGTGTCCGTGGCGGTGTCGTCCGCGCTGCCCGTGGCCGAGCCGGCCGCACCCGGCCCGTCGGCAGGGCCTACGCCCCCGGAGCCCCCCGCGGCGCGCCCCGTGGCGGTGCCGAGGGGGGCGGTGGTGACCGGTGGCTGCGTCGGGAACACCGTTCCCGACAAGCGGTGCAGCGCCAGGAGGAGACGGTCCAGTCGGGCCCCGTACGCGTGCTCCATCGCCAGCGTTCCCGACAGCCAGGCCAGCTCGGGGCGCATCGCGTCCGACCACTCGGCGTCGAGGAGAGGGCGGAAGGTGTGCAGGCTGCCGCTGATGCGGCGGACCGAGCGGCGCAGGGCTCGGGCCGCGTCGACGGAGTCCTCCGCGCCGTTCGCGCCGGCCGCGCCGCCGGTCTCGCGGTGCAGCCGGAGCGCGCGCAGGAACTCCGTGGCCTGGGAACGCAGGTAGCCCGCGAGGGCGTCCCCCGTCACGGGCCCGGTCACGGGGTTCGTCGGGTCAAGGTGTTGCTGTGCCACGCCGGCGCCTCCGGGCGTCTATGAGCATCTCCTGGACGTTGCGCAGGGGCTGGCCGTCCTGGTCGGTCGCGTGCCGGGTCCACTCGCCGTCCGGGCCGAGGTGCCAGGACGCGGTGGTGGCCGACATGCCCGTCTCCAGCAGCCGGTTGAGGGCCGCCCGGTGGGCCGGGTCGGTGACCCTCACCAGTGCCTCGATACGGCGGTCGAGGTTGCGGTGCATCATGTCGGCGCTGCCGAACCACACCTCCGGCTCGCCCCCGTTGCCGAAGGCGAACACCCGGGAGTGTTCGAGGAAGCGGCCGAGGATCGAGCGGACCCGGATGTTCTCGGACATGCCCGTGACGCCGGGGCGGACCGCGCAGATGCCGCGCACCCACACGTCACACGGCACGCCCGCCTGGGACGCCCGGTACATGGCGTCGATGATCGCCTCGTCCACCATCGAGTTGACCTTGATGCGGACGAAGGCGGGGCGTCCGGCACGGTGGTGCTGGACTTCCTTGTTGATCCGCGCGATCAGGCCGTCCCGCAGGGACTTGGGGGCGACCAGGAGGCGGCGGTACGTCTCGCGGCGGGAGTAGCCGGAGAGGCGGTTGAAGAGGTCCGAGAGGTCCGCTCCGACCTGCGGGTCCGCCGTCAGCAGGCCCAGGTCCTCGTACAGCCTCGCCGTCTTCGGGTGGTAGTTGCCCGTACCCACGTGGCTGTACCGCCGTAGCGTGTCGCCCTCCTGACGGACCACCAGGGACAGCTTGCAGTGGGTCTTCAGGCCGACCAGGCCGTAGACGACGTGGCAGCCCGCCTCCTCCAGCTTGCGCGCCCACTTGATGTTGGCGTGCTCGTCGAAGCGGGCCTTGATCTCCACCAGGACGAGGACCTGCTTGCCGGCCTCGGCGGCGTCGATGAGCGCGTCGACTATGGGGGAGTCGCCCGAGGTCCGGTACAGGGTCTGCTTGATGGCGAGGACGTCCGGGTCGTCGGCCGCCTGCTGCAGGAACGCCTGCACCGACGTCGAGAACGAGTCGTAGGGGTGGTGCAGCAGCACGTCCCGGGTGCGCAGGGCGGCGAAGATGTCGGCCGCGGACGCCGACTCGACCTCGGCCAGGTCGCGGTGGACGCCGGCGATGAACTTCTTGTACTTCAGCTCGGGCCGGTCGAGGGAGGCGATGCGGAAGAGGCCCGTGAGGTCCAGGGGACCGGGCAGCGGGTACACCTCCGCCTCGCTGATCTTCAGCTCGCGGACGAGGAGGTCGAGGACCTCGCGGTCGATGGACTCCTCCACCTCCAGGCGCACCGGCGGCCCGAAGCGGCGCCGCATGAGTTCCTTCTCCAGGGCCTGGAGGAGGTTCTCGGCGTCGTCCTCCTCCACCTCCAGGTCCTCGTTGCGGGTGAGGCGGAAGGCGTGGTGCTCCAGGACCTCCATGCCCGGGAACAGCTCCTCCAGGTGGGCGGCGATGACGTCCTCGATGGGGACGTAGCGGCCCGGGGAGCTCTCCAGGAAGCGGGACAGCAGCGGCGGCACCTTGACGCGGGCGAAGTGGCGGTGCCCGGTGACGGGGTTGCGTACGACGACGGCCAGGTTGAGGGACAGCCCCGAGATGTACGGGAAGGGGTGCGCCGGGTCGACCGCCAGCGGGGTCAGCACGGGGAAGATCTGGTGGCGGAAGAGGGTGAACAGGCGGGCCTGTTCCTTCTCCTGGAGCTCGCTCCAGCGCACCAGGTGGACGCCCTCCTCGGCGAGGGCGGGGGCGACGTCCTCGTGGTAGCAGGCGGCGTGCCGGGCCATGAGCTCGCGCGAGCGGGCCCAGATCATCTCCAGGACCTCGCGGGGCTGGAGGCCGGACGCGGACCGGGTCGCGACCCCGGTGGCGATCCGGCGCTTGAGACCGGCCACCCGGACCATGAAGAACTCGTCCAGGTTGCTGGCGAAGATCGCGAGGAAGTTCGCGCGCTCCAGCAGCGGGGTGTTCGGGTCCTCGGCGAGTTCGAGGACCCGCTCGTTGAACGCGAGCCAGCTGCGTTCCCGGTCGAGGAAGCGGCCCTGCGGGAGCTGGGGGCCGTCGAACGGCGCCTCCTCGTACGCGTCGAGGTCGGCGTCGATGTCGGGTTCCAGGTCGGAGACGGCGGCCGACACGGTGTGCGGGCGGTGCGCGGCGATGGAACCCACGGAGGGCTGGGCGTGCTGGACCTGTGCCTGGGTGTTTGGCTGGCTCATGGACCCATTGTTCCGCGCCACGAGCGATACAGGCGCGTCGGACAGGGCGGGCGGGAGCGCGGGGGCGACACGGGCCTCCCCGTTCCCTGCTGTCCCGTCGGGGGGCGGCGCGGGCTCTGGCACGGCGGGCTTCATCCACTGAGCCTCGCAAGCCTGTCTGAACCAGCGGTTACGGCGACATGGCGTGTGGGACACCGGGGAACGGCTCACGGGCGTCCGCACCCGTCGGCGGACGCCCCGAACCGTAGGTCCTCCCCCCGTACGTGAGGGAGGTTCGGCTCACGTGAGGGAGGTTCGGCCCGTTTTTTCAGCGGGTGCGGCGGCGCAGCAGCCAGAAGGCGGTGGTGGTGGCCGCGGCGGTGACGGCGAGCAGGATGCCGGTCTCGACGAGGTGCAGCGGCCAGAAGTGCGACGGCGGGTGATAGGTGCCGTCGCGCACCAGCCACCAGTCGTCGTTCACCTCGGACCGGCCGGTGGAGGCGCCGGTCACCGTCGGCCAGAGGTCCTCCCGGTGCCGTTCCAGGTACTGGTTGAGCATGACCATCACGGCGACGGAGACGCCGAGCGCGGGCAGCGAGCGGCGCAGGAGCAGCGCGGTGAGCGTGCCGACGGCGAGGGCGCACAGGCCGTACGCCACCACCGCCGGGCCGCGGGCGGCGAACACGTCGGAGAAGCTCCAGTCGTCGCCCATCAGATCCCGGTTCGCCGACCAGGCCCACCGGTAGACGGGGACGAAGACCGCGCCGCCGAGGACGATCACCAGGGCGGGCAGCGCGAGCTTGACCGCCAGCCAGCGGGTGGGCGTCACGCCCTGCGTCCAGGCGAGCCGCGCGGTGCCGCTCTCCAGTTCGCGGCCGATCAGTGAGCCGCCCGCCCAGGCGGCGACGGCCCAGAAGCTGTAGTACACGAGGGTGCTGATCCAGCCCGTCGGCCCGCTGTAGGCGAGGCCGGCCCGGACGGCGCCGCACAAGCCGGTGCTCCCGGCGCAGCTGTCCAGCGTGGCGCGCACCGAGTCCGCGGTGACCTCGTTCAGCCACACCAGCGAGGCGACGGCGGCGAGGACGAAGACCGCCCACACGATCCCGGCCGTGCGGTGCAGGCGCAGCACCGTGCGCGGCAGGCCCCCGACGGCGGTCATACGGCGGCTGCCTTGCGGCCGGCGGTCCGGTGCCGCAGCACCCGGAACGCCGACACGGTCAGCAGCGCGGTGACGGCGAGGAGGACGGCGGTCGCCATGAGCTGCAGGGGCCAGTAGTGGGACTCGGGGTGGTAGTCCTTGTAGAAGCCGACGGCGTTCAGGCGGTCGAAGAGCGTGGCGCACGACGGGTCGTGGCTGCTGCCGCAGTACCGGGGGATGCCGAGACGGTCGCCGTCGGCGGTGAGCAGGCCCTCCGCGACGCCGAGGCCGGAGCCCGAGGGGCCGTCCCGCAGGCTGCTGACGCGGGTGGCGGTCGGCCAGAGGTGGGGCAGGGCCAGGGACATCGCGATCCACAGGACGCCCGTGGTGCAGGCCGCGCCGATCAGGGCGGCGAGCGACCGGCGCAGCAGCAGGCCCAGGAGGGCGCCGGCGGCCAGGCCCGCCAGGGCGAGGGCGACGATCACGGGGCCGCCCGCGTAGAGGGTTTCGAGGCTGTACCAGGGCTTGGCGGTGTCGACGCGGCCCCGGCCCGCCGACCACGCCAGGTGGTGCAGCAGGGCCGCGAGGGCGGTGCCGGTGGTGATCAGGGCCGCGGGCAGGGCGAGCTTGGCGGCCAGCCAGCGGGTGGGCGTGACGCCCTGCGTCCAGGCGAGCCGGGCGGTGCCGCTCTCCAGTTCGCGGCCGATCAGTGAGGCGCCGGCCCAGGCGGCGACGAGGAACGGCACCGCCAGGAGGGCGAGGCTCGTGTACTGGGAGACGTCCTTGTAGAGGAGGATCGCGTCCTGGTCGTACGTCTTCGCCGCGCTGGTCTGGTAGGCGTTGTACTGCTGCCAGCCGGCCGCCGACGCGTCGGTGAGCGGCCCGCCGAGCCACAGGAGCAGGACGGCGAGGGCGAGGACCAGCCCCGTCCAGACGTACAGGGCCGGGCGGTGCAGGCGCAGCAGCCAGCGGAACTGGCGGGGCGGTGCGGCGGGGGCGGGCGGCGGTGCGGCGGGGCCCGGTACGGCCGCCGGGGTGGGTGCGGTCATCGTGCTCACGCGGCCTTCTCCTCGAACTCGGCCGAGGTCAGGGCCGGCGCCTCGGGGTTGCGCAGATGGGCGAGGAGCAGCTCCTCCAGGGAGAGGCGGCCGTCGACTCGCCAGCCGTCGGGAACCGGGCCCGCCGGGCGGATCAGGGCGGTGAGCTGGCGGCCGGTGGTGCGGGACTCGACGACGGTGTGCGGGGCCAGGCCGGTCTCCGCGGGGGCGGACACACGCGCGTGGGCGGCGAGGAGTTCGTCGATCTCTCCGGCGAGACGCACCCGGCCGCCGCCGATCAGCAGCAGGTGGTCGCAGGAGTCCTCCAGTTCGGCGACCACGTGCGAGGACATCACGATCGTGGTGCCGTGCTCGGCGGCCCGCACCATCAGGACGCCCATCAGCTCGTGCCGGGCCAGCGGGTCGAGGTCGGCCATCGGCTCGTCCAGCAGCAGCAGTTCGGGCCGCTTGGCCAGGGCCAGGGCGAGGGCGACGCGGGTGCGCTGGCCGCCGGAGAGGGAGCGTATGCGGGACGTCGGGTTCAGCTCGCCGTCGGCCACGATCCGCTCGGCGGCGGCCGCGTCCCAGCGGCCGGGGTTGAGATCGGCGCCCATCCGTAGTGTCTCGGCGACGCTGAGCTGCGGGTACAGCGGCTTGTCCTGGCCGACGAAGCCCACGCGTGCGCGTGCCTCGCCAGGGGTCGTCCCGAGGACGGTCACCGTGCCCTCGCTGGGGACCAGCAGGCCGGCGGCGAGGGCGAGCAGGGTGGACTTGCCCGCCCCGTTGGGGCCGACGACCGCGCAGACGCGGCCGGCGGGCAGCCGGAAGGTGCACGACTTCAGTGCCCAGCCTCCTCGGCGGCCGAAGCGCTTGCCCAGCGCGGTCGCGGCCAACGCCGTGTCGGTCATGACGGGTCTCCTTGGAAGTGTTTCTCGAGTACGGCGGTGAACAGCGCGGCCACGTCCTCGCGGCCCAGCCCGGCCTCGCGGGCCCTGGCCGTCCAGGTGTCCAGCTCGCCGTGCAGGGGTGAGTCGGCCGGTGCGGTGCCCAGCGTGCGCCGGACGAAGGTGCCGAGGCCTCGCCGCGCCTCGACCAGGCCCTCCCGTTCCAGTTCGCGGTAGGCCTTGAGCACGGTGTTCGGGTTGATGGCGGTGGCTGCGACGACCTCGCGGGCCGTCGGCAGTCTGTCGCCGGGTTCGAGCAGGCCGAGGCGGAGTGCCTGCTTGGTCTGCTGGACGATCTGGACGTAGGTGGCTACGCCGCTGTGCCGGTCGATGCGGTACTCGACCACGCGCTCCACCACCCTTTCACTAATTGAGTAGTGAAAGGGTGGTGGAAGGGGCGTGGAAAAGTCAAGCGTGATCGCGTGAACCGATCGACCGGGCTCGTCCGATGAGGAGACGTGAGCGAAACGAGAAGCGACGGGGAGCTGCTGCGGGCCATCGCGGCGGACGGGGACCGGCGCGCCTTCGAAGAGCTGTACCGGCGCTTCGCGCCGTGGCTCACCGCACGACTGCGCGGCCGGTGCTCCGACGCCGGGATCGTCGACGACGTCGTCCAGGAGACGTTCCTGGCGGTGTGGCGGGGGACCGCCCGCTACCACGCGGAAGGTGATGCCGCCGGGTGGCTGTGGCGCATCGGCTCCCGGCGGCTGGTCGACGCGCTGCGCGGCGACGGGGCACGGGGGCGGCTGCGGCAGGCGCTGGCGCGGCTGCGGCACCGGGAAGAGGCGTCCGCGGAGGAACGCGTGCTCGCGGGGGTGGAGCACGGGGACCTCGCGGGCGCCCTGGTCCGGCTCTCACCGGAGTTGCGCGCCGTGCTGCAGGCGACGGTCATCGACGGGCTGACCACCCGGGAGGCGGCCGTCCTCCTCGGCATCCCGCCGGGCACGGTCAAGACGCGGGCGATGCGGGCCCGGAAGCAGTTGCGGGAGGCGCTGGCATGAGGACGAACCGACGAGCGCGGGAGGTGGCGGCATGACCTGGCACGTGTCCGAGGAGGATCTGCGGGCCTACGCCCAAGGCGAGTTGGCGCCCCCGGTCCTGTGGTCCGCCGACGCGCATCTCACCGCCTGCGCCCAGTGCCGGGGTGTGCTCGCCGACGTGAGCGACCCGGTCGCCCTCGACGCGGGGTGGGAACGGCTCGACGCCGAACTCGACGCCCCCCGGCCGGGCCTGTTCGAGTCGCTGCTGATCCGGGTCGGGGTCGCCGACCACACCGCGCGGCTGCTCGCGGCCACGCCGGTGCTGCGCGCGTCCTGGCTCGGTTCGGTCGTCGCCGTCCTGGTGATGACCGTGCTCGTGGCGAACACCCGCCCGGACGCCGGCACGCCCACGCTCTTCCTCGTGCTCGCGCCGCTGCTGCCGCTCGCCGGGGTCGCCCTGTCGTACGGACCCGCACTGGACCCGACGTACGAGATGGCCGTCGTCTCGCCGACGCACGGCTTCCGGCTGCTGATGGTCCGTACGGTCGCCGTCCTCGTCACCGGACTCGGCCTCAACGGGCTCGCCACGCTCGCGCTCCCCGGCTACGGGCTGCGCGCCCTCGCCTGGCTGCTGCCCGCGCTCGCCCTCACCGCGACCGGGCTGGCGCTCACGCCGAGGCTGGGACCGGTACTCGCGCCGGCCCTGGTCGGCGGGTCCTGGATCGCCCTGCTGCTGACGGCACACGCACGGCAGGCGGCCGACGGCGACCCGCTCGCACCGTTCACCGCGGCCGGGCAGGGCGCGGCCGCGGCGGTCGCCGCGCTCGCCGCCGGGCTGCTCTTCCTTCTACGTGACCGTTTCGACCTCTTCAACGGGAGTTCCGTATGACCCCCACCGTCTCCGCCTCCGGGCTGAGCCTCCGCTACGGCGGTACCCGCGCCCTCGACGACGTGTCGCTGCGGCTGACCCGGGGCGTCACCGGACTGCTCGGGCCCAACGGGGCCGGGAAGACCACCCTGCTGCGGGTGCTGGCCACGGCCGTGCCGCCGGACCACGGGGCGTTCACCGTGCTCGGGAACGACCCGGGCACCTCACGCGGGCGGCAGGAGGTGCGGCGCTCGCTCGGCTATCTGCCGCAGACTCCCGGCTTCCACCCCGACTTCACGGCCTTCGAGTTCGTCGACTACGTGGCGATCCTGAAGGAGCTGACCGACCGGGGTGCCCGCCACCGCGAGGTGCGGCGCGTCCTCGAAGAGGTCGACCTGGGCGACGTACGCGGCCGGCGCATCAAGAGGCTGTCCGGCGGCATGCGGCAGCGGGTCGCGCTGGCGGCCGCGCTCGTCGGCGACCCCGGCTTCCTCGTCCTCGACGAGCCGACCGTCGGCCTCGACCCCGAACAGCGCATGCGCTTCAGGGAGCTGATCGCGCAGGCGGGCGAGGGGCGGACCGTGCTGCTGTCCACCCACCAGACGGAGGACGTGGCCATGCTCTGCAACCGGGTCGTCGTCCTGGCCGCCGGCCGGGTCCGTTTCGACGGCACCCCGGCCGAACTGACCGCGCGGGCCGCCGGCCGGGTGTGGAGCAGCACGGAACGCGACCCCGGCGCACTGGCCGGCTGGCGCACCGGCACCGGCTCCTTCCGCAACGTGGGCGATCCGCCGCCGGGCGCCGACCTCCTCGAACCCACCCTCGAGGACGGCTACCTGCTCACCCTCGACGGCGCGGACGCGGAGGTGGCGGCAGCGTGAACACGGTCATGGAAGCGACGGTTGCGCCCGTCGCGCACAGCGAGCCACGCCGGCCCTGGGCGGCCGTGGTCGCCCTCGCCCGCTTCGAGGCACGCGACCTCCTGCGGTACATCGCGGTCCTGGTCACCCTCCTCGTCTACGTCGGTTACACCCTCTGGACGCTGCTGTCCGGACGCGAGGGCATGGACGCCTTCCCCGCCCTCCAGGACGCCGACCGGGGAACACAGTCCGCGCCCCTGCTCCTCGGCATCGCGCTGCTCGTCTGCGTCAACCGGGGCGCGCTGCGCTCCCGCCGGCGCGGCACCGACCGGCACTTCGGCGTGCTGGTGATGGAGCCGTGGCGGCGAACGGTCGCGCACGTCCTGTCGGTCCTGCCGTTCGCCGTGCTCACCGCGCTGGTGGTGCTGGGCGAGTTCACCTGGCAGGCCCTCAGGCCGGGCGCGGTGGGCCACGGATCGGTCGCCGAACTCGCCGTCGGGCCGTTGTACGTGCTGCTGTGCGGCGCCCTCGGCGTGCTGATCGCCCGCCTGGTGCCGACCGTGTTCGCCGCGCCGATCCTGGTGCTCGGCCTGTTCACCGTCGCCACGTTCATCTCCGCCGGCACGGGCGGCGCCGAGTGGAGCCGCTGGCTGTCGCCGGTCGTCGGTGAGAACAGCGGCGAGACACTCCCGTCCGACCTGATCGGGCGGCCCGCCGCCTGGCACGCCCTCTACCTGATCGGCCTCGTCCTGCTGGCGGCCACGGCTGCCGTGCTGGCCGGCGGCGGCCGGACCCGGCCCGTCAAGGTGGCCCTCGCGGGCGCCCTCGCCCTCACCCTGACCGGCGCGGTCGCACAGTCCGGTGGCGTCTCGGCGGAGCTGACCGCGGCCCGGGAGCGGGCCACCCTCACCCCGGAGAAGCAGCAGTCGTGCACCCGGCACGGCACCTCGACGTACTGCGCGTTCCCGGAGTGGACCGGCCGGGCGGGCACCTGGGCCGGCATCGTCGACCGGGTCCAGTCCCTCGCGGGCGGCCCGGCGGCCGAGCAGCGGTTGCTGGTACGGCAGCGGATCGACGCCACCTACGGCCTCACCAGCGACAGCACACTCACCCCGTCCGCCACGCCCCACCAGGTCACCGTCGGCACGCGCTGGGGCGGCAACCGCGTCCCGGAGTTCGCGGCGGCCGTCGCCTCCGTGCTGGTCGCGGGCGACGAGACCAAGGGCGGCGGACTGTGCGACGGACGGATGGTGACCGTGATGTGGCTCGCCCTCGGCGGCGCCGCCGACCCGACGGCCGACCTGCGGGACGTCCGCCTCGACGACAGCCTCAGCGGCTCCGCGATCGTCCTGACACCCACCAACCCGCTGTCCATGTCCGCCGGACAGACGTCGGTGGTGGTCGAACTGCTCAAGCGTCCGCGCGGCGAGGTCACCGCCACGGTCAAGAAGCACTGGGCCGAGCTGACGGCCCCGGGAGTGACCACGGCTGAGGCGGCCCGGGTGCTGGGGGCCGAGGTGCCCAAGGAGGACGACGAGTGCGGGGAGTGAGGGGGCGTGGTGGTGCGGGCCGGGGTGCGAGTGGGTGGGGCATGGCTGTGCAGGGCGTCGAGGGGGGCCGTCACGTGCGTGGTGTGAGCGGGGACCTGGTGTGGGCTGTCGGGCGTACCGTGCCCTGGCGGGCGCTGGGCGCGGGGGCCGTCGTGGGGCTGCTGATCGTCGGGCTGCCCCGGCTGTCCGACGGCCCGCCGGACGCATGGCTGGCCCTCAACCTGCTGCGGGCCGCCGCCCTCGCCTTCGCCCTCGGCCTGTCGTTCCTGCTGGACGATCCCGCACGGCACCTCACCGTGCCCGTCACCACCCGGCGCTGGGTGCGGGCGGGACTGCGGGTGGCGTGGGTCGCGCCGGTGGCCGTGCTGTGGTGGACGGCCGTCCTGGCCCTGGTACCGCATGAGGTGCGGCCCCCGGTCGGCGCCCTCACCCTGGAGGCCGCCGCGGCCGCCGCCCTCGCACTCGCCGCCGCCGCGACGGCCGTGCGCTTCGCGAACGACCCCGAGCCGGGACCGTCCGTCGCGGCCGGCCTCCTGACCACGGCGGTCCTGGCCCAACTCCTGCTGCCGGACCGCTGGTCCCTGTTCGTACCGACCGGCGACCCGCAGTGGCAGGCCGCCCACGAACGCTGGGCGCTGGTCCTGGCGGCGGCGACGCTGGTGTGGGGCGCGTGCGGCCCGGAACCGCTTCGGCGGGGCCTGCCGCTGCGTCGCCGGTCCGCGGTGGCGGGCCCGACGAGCGGGTGACGTCCGGGGGTCCTGCGGGCGCCTGAGGCTGGGCGCCGAGTGGAGGGCTTGGCTTGGCCGCTCGCCGAGTCAGGTCCTGGGCCCTGGGGCCTGGGGCCTGGGGCCTGGGTCGAGTCCGGTCCTCGGCGGTCCGTTGAGTCGCCCCGGCCGTCCGACCGAGTCGGCCACCTTTCAGCCGACCGAGTCGGGCGGTGGGTGGGCACAGGCCGGGGGTCTGGGGGCGGAGCCCCCAGCGAGGCCCGCACCGGCGCCGCCCGGCGTCAGGCGTCCGCGCCGCCTGGCGTCAGGCGTCCGCGCCGCCCGGCGTCACGTCTCCGTGCGGTACATCAGGTCCGTCTCGTACGTCACGAACCCCAGCCGCTCGTACACCGACACCGCCGCCTTGTTGTCGGCGTCGACATACAGCATCACCGTCGGCAGCCCCCGCCCCGCGAGGTGCCGCAACCCGATCGCCGTAAGGGCCTTGCCCAGCCCCCCGCCCTGGGCACCGGGCCGTACACCCACCACGTACACCTCGCCGAGCCGTTCGTCCGCGTGGACCTTCGTCCAGTGGAACCCGACCAGTTCGTCGCCGCGGAAGGCGAGGAAGAACCCGGAGGGGTCGAACCACGGTTCGGCCTTGCGGTCGTCGAGGTCCCGCTGCGTGAGCGAACCCTGCTCGGGATGGTGGGCGAAGGCGGCCGCGTTGGCCGCGAGCCAGGCCGCGTCGTCGGCGCCGGGGACGAAGGTGCGGACGGTCACCCCCTCGGGAAGCACCGGGTCCGCGAGGTCGAGGTCCGTCAATGACCGCCGCATCTGGCGCAGTTCGCGGAAGAGGGTGAGTCCGAGGACCTGCGCCAGATGCCGCGCGGCGGAGTGACCACCGTGCGCCCACACCCGCAGCCGCTTGCCGGACGCGGCGAGAAGCGCCGAGCCCAGCGCCCGCCCGTGGCCGTGACCGCGGTGCGCGGGGTGGACGACGAGTTCGGCGGCCGGCGCCTCCACCGGGTCGGTGTCCTCCAACTGCGCGTAGCCGACCAGTTCGGCCCCCACAGACAGCAGCAAATGGGACACGCCCTCGCGCGGACCGCCCCGCAACTGCAGCCGCCCTTGTTCGGAAACTGCCTGCTGCCCGTCGTTACGGGCGGCCTCCGCGAGCAGCCCGAACACGGCCTCGGTCCGGTCCGGGGGAAGCGCGAAGTGGGTTTCGATCGAGCGGGAGCTGCCGGGGAGTGCGGTGTCGTCGCTGGTCATGCGTACGAGGGTAAGGGGAGGTACCGGCAAAGTGGCGGCAAAGAAGCAACCAGGATGTAACCACGAAACCTCTGTCGCGCTACGCGCGTTGACCCTAGGCTGCGCCGGGACGGGGCCACTTCCTCACCCACTTCCTCACCAGAAACCCAGGGGGGCGTATGCCAGCCACATCCCAGTCGCGCGAGCACCGCAGACGTCGTACGTATCGTCTGGTGGCCGCGGCCGCCGGTCTCGCCACGGTCGGCGCGCTGGCGGCGGCGCTGCCGTCGGCGGCGAGCGCGGGCGAGTCCAAGGGCAGGCCCGGCGGTCAGGCGCCGGGCCGCTACCAGGACGTACAGCTGCTGTCGTTCAACGACCTGCACGGCAACCTGGAGCCGCCGTCCGGCTCTTCCGGCCGGGTCACCGAACTCCAGGCGGACGGCACGACCAAGACGATCGACGCCGGTGGTGTCGAGTACCTCGCCACCCACCTGCGCCAGGCCCGCGAGGGCAACAAGTACTCCATCACGGCGGCCGGCGGCGACATGGTCGGTGCCTCCCCGCTGATCTCGGGCCTCTTCCACGACGAGCCCACCATCGAGGCGCTGAACAAGCTCGACCTCGATGTGACGAGCGTCGGCAACCACGAGTTCGACGAGGGCGCCAAGGAGCTGGGCCGCCTGCAGAACGGCGGCTGCCACCCGACCGCCGGCTGCTACTCGGACGAGGAGTTCGAGGGCGCCGACTTCCCGTACCTCGCGGCGAACGTGCTGAACGAGAAGACCGGCAAGCCGATCCTCAAGCCCTACTGGGTGTGGAAGAAGAAGGACGTCAAGGTCGGCTTCATCGGCGTGACCCTGGAGGACACCCCGGGCGTCGTCTCCGCCGAGGGCGTCAAGGGCCTCAAGTTCAAGGACGAGGTCGAGACGATCAACAAGTACGCCAAGGTGCTGCAGAAGCAGGGCGTCAAGTCGATCGTCGCGCTCATCCACGAGGGCGGCCTGCCCGCCTCGACGTCGTACAACTACGACTGCGACTCCCCGGGCGCCGGCGACGGCATCTCCGGCCCGATCGTCGACATCGCCAAGAACATCACCCCGCAGGTCGACGCGCTGGTCACCGGACACACCCACGCCGCGTACGCGTGCACGATCAACGACCCGTCGGGCAAGCCGCGCACGGTCACCTCGGCCGCGTCCTTCGGCCGTCTCTACACGGACACCACGCTCACCTACGACCGTTGGACGGGTGACATCGCCCGTACGGCCGTGCCGTCCGCCAACCACGTGGTCACCCGGACCGTGCCCAAGGCGACGGACATGACCGAGCTGATCAGCAAGTGGAACACCCTCGCGGCGCCCATCGGCAACCAGGCGATCGGCTACATCTCCGCCGACATACCGAGCGCCGGCACCGAGTCCCCGATGGGCGACCTCATCGCCGACGCGCAACTGGCGTACGGCAAGGAGCTCGACCCGGAGACGGACCTCGCGCTGATGAACCCGGGCGGCGTCCGCGCGGGCCTCACCTACGCGGCCAAGGGCACCGAGGGCGACGGCGTGGTGACCTACGCCGAGGGCTTCACGGTGCAGCCGTTCTCCAACACCGTGAACCTGCAGGACTTCACCGGCACCCAGCTGATCCAGATCCTCAAGGAGCAGGTGAGCGGCACGAACACGGCCGCGCCGAAGATCCTGCTGCCGTCGACCGGCCTGACGTACACGCTCGACCTGACGAAGACCGGCGCCGACCGCGTGGTCGCCGACACCGTCAAGCTCAACGGCACGGCCATCGACCCGGCGGCCACCTACCGCGTCGCGACGAACAGCTTCCTCGCGGGCGGCGGCGACGGCATCCTCACCCTGGGGCAGGGCACCAACGACCTCGTCGGCGGAGACGACCTGGCGGCCCTGGAGAAGTACCTGAAGGCCAACTCCTCGGCGGCGAACCCGATCGCGCCGCCGGTGACGAACCGGATCACGGTCGTGCAGTAGTGCGCGTGGTGATCGTGAGCTGAGTCGCATACCTCGGGTTGAGGTTGCGGGTGGGGGGCACACGCGTGGTCGGATGGATCGATGCGCGCCCCCCACCACATATCGACGCAACCCTACGCAGACCCGTATGAAGTACCTGACGTATCTGAAGTGCCTGAAGTGCTTGAAGTGCCTGAAGTGCCTGAAGTGCCGGGCGGGGACGAGTCATGGTCCCCGCCCCAGCACCGCCGGGGCGGCCGACGCCGTCGGCGCGGTCGCCTCGCCGGACTGCCGTTCGCGCTGAAGGCGGTGGCGGGCCTGTCGGTGCTCGCCGCCTTCCTCACCCTCGGTGACCGCTGGGCCGTGCTCTACGCCGAACAGCGGGCGGCGGACGCCCTCAAGGACCGCATGAAGCTGTCCGCGGCACCCGAGGTGCAGATCGGCGGCTTCCCCTTCCTGACCCAACTCGTCGGCGGACGGCTGGAGTCGGTGAAGGTGACCGTCCCGGACGTGGCGGCCGACCGGGTCACGCTGGCCTCGGTGTCGGCGACGGCACGGGATATCACCCTCGAGGGCGACGGGCCGACCTCCGTGCGCGGGGCCCGCGTTCCCGAGCTGCGCGGCGACGTGCTGCTCTCCTTCGCCGACATGAAGCGCGAACTCGGCGCGTCCCAGGTGACGTTCACGGGAACCGGCCGCGACCGCATCCTGGCGCGCGGCACGCTCCCGGTCGCCGGACACGATCTGCGGCTGCGGGCCGACGTACGCATCGGGCGCGACGGCGACCAGGCCATCGCCACGACGATCGGCGGAATGCTCCTGAAGGTGGGCGACCTGGCCACGTACCGGCCCGGCGTCCGCGCCTCGGAGGGCCTGCACCTGACGCCCGAGTCGGCCGCCGGACTGGCCCGTGAGACCCGCAAGGTGCGCGCACTGCTGGCCGTGCCGTCGGTCGTACGGCGCATGGGGGTACCGGACACGACCGTCCGCCAGGCACTGCGCAACGACGGCGAACTCGCCGCGCTGACCGGCTCCCGCGACTTCGTCCACCAGGCCATGCGGGTCAACCTCCTCGACCTGACCCTGGCCCACCCCGAGGTGCTCGACCGCCTCGGCCTCGACCCGGCGCTCGTCGACGCCCTCTCCCGCCTCACCCGCCCGGTCCTCGCCGACCAGCTCTCCCTCGGCTTCCAACTGCCCGAGCCGCCCAGGGGCGAGCTGCGGCTGCGGGACGTACGGGTGGAGAAGGCGGGGATCAGGGTCCGGCTGGCGGGGCAGGGGCTGGCTTTCGGCGACTGATCACGAGCTCACCTTCTTGACGACGATCGTGTCCGGGACCAGCTTCTCCAGGTCGTCGACGTCCGAGGCGAAGACGGTGACCTGTCCCTTCTGCTGCCGCGCGATGACGGCGAGCACGGCGTCGATCGCGTACTTGTGGCCGTGCAACTTGGCGTCAGCCAGCAGCCGGCGTGCCTGGCGGGCCTCGTCCTTCCCGATGTCGACGACCTGGAGCCGGGACAGTACCCAGTCCCAGCGCTGTTCGGTCGTTCTGCCGTCGTACGCCTCGATCAAGGTCATCGGGGACGTCACAACCTCGGCCTCACCCCGGGCCGCGAGGTCGAGCCAGGCGATCATCTTCCGGTCGCCGCGCACTGCCAGGGAGAGGGCTTCACAGCCCAGGACGAAGACACGGAGCGGCCTCTGTCCGTGCTCACCGGCTTGTTTCCTCACGCAGCTTCACCGGCGTCGTGCTTTCCGGTGGTTCGACGCCACTCGTGTTCGGTGTCGAGTTCCTCCAACTCGTCGAGCGCTGCCACACGCTCGTCGTCAGTGACGGGGCCGTGTTCTTCCTCCAGCCGGACGTGTTCTCCTGGCGCTGGGCCTTCTTCATCAACATCCCCGTGGCCATCGCCGCCATCGTCGTCGTGCCGATCGTCGTCGACGAGAGCCGCGCCGAACAGCGCAGCCGGATCGATCTGCCCGGCGCGGTGCTGATCACCCTGGGCCTGTTCGCCGGGATCTACGGCGTCACCCGTGTCGGCGAGGCCGGCCTCGACCTGGCGGCGGGCGTCACCCTCATCGCCTCCGCTGCCCTGCTCGCCGCCTTCTGGGCGGTGGAGAGCCGTACCGCCGACGCTCTGGTCCCGGTGAAGATCCTCAAGAAGCCCGACATCGCCTTCGGCAACGTCGCCGCCCTGTTCATCTTCGGCGGCGAGACCGCGCTGATCTTCTTCACCGGCCTGTACGTCCAGAACGTGCTCGGTCTGTCGTCCCTGGTCGCCGGCCTGGTGCTGCTCGGCATCGGTGTGGGCCAGATCATCGCCGGCACGGTCGGTCCGCGCATCCTCCAGCGGGTCTCGCCGCGCACGATGCTCGGAGTCTCCCTGTTCCTCCAGGGCGCGTTCATGCTGCCGGCGATGTGGGCGACCTCGGACTCGCGTTGGCTGGTCCCGCTGATCATCACCCAGTTCGTGAACGCCTTCTTCTCCATGCTGGCGGCCCTGTGCTTCATGGTCATCGCCACCTCGTCCGTCGACTCCGACGCGCAGGGCATGGCGACCGGTATGGCCACCCAGAGCCAGCAGGTCGGCATCGCGATCGGCATTCCGCTGATCAGCGCGGTCTTCGCCGCCGTCATCGGGCACGGCACCGTGACCGCGGCCGAGGAACTCACCGGCATCCACACGGCGATCGGCGTGGCCGGCTTCGCCCAGGTCGGGGTCGGTCTCCTGCTGTGGCTGGTGCTGCGCCGCAAGGTGGCACAGAGGTAGGCGCCGACGGCACACAACAGCAGGCACCGGCACCAGGCACCGGGGCCGGTACGGCCGGGAGGGCGGCGCGCGACTCGCCCTCCCGGCCGTTGTGGCACCGGTCACCGCGGGTCGAGGCGCCATTGCCCCTGCCATACGGGACTTCATAATGAGAAGGGTGGACCAGATAGTGAACACGGACCTGGGCAGCTACCTGCGACAGATGCGCGAGCGCGTCCGGCCCGAGCAGATGGGCCTGCGGACCAGCGGCTCACGCCGGGTCCCCGGGCTGCGCCGCGAGGAGGTGGCCGCGCTCGCCGGGGTGAGTCAGACGTACTACACGCGTCTCGAACAGTCCCAGACCGCGCATGCCTCCCCGCAGGTGCTGCTCTCCATCGCCCGCGCCCTGGATCTGGGCGCCGACGAGCGGGACTACCTGCTCAAGATCGGTACATCGGTGCAGGATCCGCACCAGTCGGCGCCCCAGGACGACCAGCTCAGCGCCAGTACGAAAATGCTGATGGCCTCGCTCGGCAAGGTGGCGGCGGCCGTGCTGAACTACCGCTGCGACATCCTGGCCTGGAACTCGCTGTACCACCGGCTGTTCGCCCCGCACCTCGATTTCGGCGTCCCCGACGACGCCGGGCGGCGGCCCAACATCATCAAGATGAACTTCCTCGACGACAACGTCCAGGCGCTGTACGCGGACTGGGCGGCGGAGTCCGAGTCGAACGTGACGTACCTGCGGTTCATCTCCGGGAACCACCGCCACGATCCGCGGCTGGCCGAGCTGATCGGGGAACTGACCATCCAGAGCGAGGAGTTCGCGGCACTCTGGTGCCGTCAGCGGGTGTCCAACTGCATCGAGGGGACGAAGCTCTTCGACCATCCGGTCGTCGGTGAGCTGGAGTTGATGTACCAGTCCGCTGATCTTCAGGACGGCAACATCCTGAAGTTCTACCACGCGGAGCCCGACTCCCCGCACGAGGCCGCGCTGCAGCTCCTCACGGTGGATCTGGACTCCGTGCACCATCGCTGAGCAGCACGGACACGACGAACGCCCCCTGGAATTCGCCGGTGCGGCATCCGTCCGCTGGACGCACCTGCCTTCGCCGACCATCCGATCCGCATCGGGGGCACCGTTCCCGACGACCCCGCGAAGCTCCTGCCCAAGCCGCAGGCGCGGCGCATGAACCGGGCCGCCCAGTTCGCGCTGCTCGCGGCCCGCGAGGCCTGGCGGGATGCCGGGTTCGCCCCGGGCGGCACCCAGGACAGCGGTCTGGACCCCGACCGGGTCGGGGTCAGCCTCGGCACCATCATCGGCGGCGCCTCGGTGCTCGTCGACGGGGACAGGCGGCTGCGGGACAAGGGCGTGCGGTATGTCCCACCGCTCACCGCGCCCATGACGGTCCCCTCCCAGGCGGCCTCACAGGTCTCGCTCGACCTGCATGTCACCGGGGAGGCCCGCACCGTGGTCAGTGCCTGCGCGTCCGGCACCGAGGCCATCGGGCAGGCCATCGACCGCATCCGGTACGGCCATGTGGACATCGCGCTCGCCGGCGGAGCGGAGGCCGCCGTGACGCCCGAGGTCATGGCCGCGTTCACCGCGATGCGCGCCCTGTCGGCACGCAACGACGAACCCGGGACCGCGTCCCGCCCGTTCGCCAAGGACCGGGAGGGCTTCGTCAACGGTGAGGGGGCGGGCGTGCTGGTGCTGGAGTCGGAGGAGCACGCGCTGGCCCGGGGCGCCCGGATCTACTGCGAGGCCGCGGGCTGGGGTCTGTCGGCCGACGCGTACCACCTGGCCGCGCCGGATCCGACCGGCCGCGGAATCGCGGCCGCGGTGCGGCGGGCGGTCACGAGCGCAGGCGCCGAAGTCACCGACGTGGCGCACATCAACGCGCACGCCACGGCGACCGTGGAGGGCGACCTGGCGGAGGCGGCCGCGCTGCGCACCGTCTTCGGCATCGAGGACGGCGTCGTACCGGTTCCGGTCACGGCACTCAAGGGGAGCCTGGGGCACCTGCAGGGAGCGGCGGGCGGAGTGGAGGCGGTGGCGACGGTCCTCACCCTGCATCACGCGGTGATTCCGCCGACCATCAGCTGCGACAACCTCGACGACGCGATCCCGCTCGATGTGGTCAGGAACGTCGCCCGCCCCCTGCCCGAACACGGCGACCTGGCCCTGAGCAACTCCTTCGGCTTCGGCGGCCACAACGCGGTGTTGGCGCTGCGCCGGCGCTGAACTCCGATTCCGCACCGTGTGGACGGCGGGCGGGCAGGAAGCACCCTGTCCCCCGCGCGTCCACGGCGAGAGGGCCCTCCGGCAGCCGCCGTCACGCGTGCAGAATGCCCCGGAACGGCGCCCGGTTGTCCTTGGGATTTCCCTGGCCATGCAGGTGCGTGTACTTGATCCCGGCCTCCGCAGGCGCCTCCCCGAGGCGGGTCTTGCTGAAGCCCTTCTTGCGGCTGATCGCTGAGTGATGGCCTGCCATGTGCCGTGATCTTCATGGCCCTTGATCGGTCGCGCATGCTGTTCCCGGTCGAGGCTTCTCCCAGACTTCTCCCAAACGATCACCGAAGACGCAGGAAGGGTCTGATCCTCAGTGAGGATCAGACCCTTGACCTGGTGTTTCAGCTGTCGGGGTGGCGGGATTTGAACCCACGACCTCTTCGTCCCGAACGCGATCGGGCCCCCTCGTGGCCTTGCTTCGAGGTGACTGACCTGATCTTTCAGCTCCGACACGGTCCACTACTGTCCGGGATGGTCCTTGTGGAGCTGCCTTGTTTGGCCCCCTGTTTGGCCCCCTGCGTCGGCCTACAACGGTCAACACGATGAGGCAGATCGGCCGGATCAACCTGAGTGAACCCGGACAACGTGTCCGGGTTCAGGAGTACGTCTCCGGCGGGGGATCGCTGCTGGGAGAAGACTGTGCGCGATCGCCAACACCAGAAGCGGTGACTTCAGCCACCCCGGATGAGAGGGAGGCGCTGCCGGACCGGTACAAAGCATGCGTGCGACTGACCATACGCGATACGCTTCTTGTTAGCTGATCCACAGGTCTCCAGGAGGTGGAGCATGTCGGCAGTCGCGATTCGGGGAGTTCTAGCAGGGGCGTCAGTAGCGATCGCCACCGCAACTGGAATCGTTATAAACATGGCGACCGATAAAGCGAGCCTCGCGTGGTGGGTGGCATTGGGTTCTCTGTTGGTCATTGGCGCAGCCACACAAATCGGGCTGACACTTTTCGAAGGTAGTTCACAAAACGTGACGGCCGCAGGTGCCAGCAGTATCGCAGTGGGCGGCTCAACGCGCGGCTCTGTGGCCACACGCACGCAAGCAGGAGCTGTTACGCCATCCCCCGCCGAACCTAATGGCACATTGGCCCATGGTCCTGGAAGCATTGCCATCGGCAGGGATGCAAGGGGCGACCTTTCGACCGACGTGGTCGACGGGGGACAGGGAAACACTTCGTGACCTCGCGGAAAGTCTCAGCCTCTGGCGAATCCTCCGTGGCTGTAGGCGGTGACGCCAATGCGCCGATTCTAACAAATCCTCAGTTCTATCTGACGGTGAGCGATCACGAAATCCCAGATCCGATTGACTGGCCGAGGGTCCACGAGATGAGCGCTCTCAGCTTGGGCGTTCATCGTACGCGCAACACCCAAAACGGGCCAACGATACCGGAGTATATCGAGCGCGATTCCGATGCCGAAATAGCAAGTCGCGTAGACCTGATTTCCTCTCACGGTGGAATTTTACTAATTACGGGCGACTCGACTTCCGGTAAAAGCCGAACCGCCTACAATGCGATTCAGCGCCTCATGCCGAATCACAGACTGTACGCGCCAACGCCGGGAACAGAGCTCTTCCCAATCCCCCGCATCCTGCACTCGTCACCCGATGGCCCATTCTTGCTTTGGCTAGATGACCTTGAGGGATTCTTGGGCTATCGGGGAATAGACCCGATGCTTACCGAATCACTCGAACGCGAAAAAGTGGCCATTGTAGCCACAATGCGCGATGATCTATTTGACACCTACACAAGTGGCCCCCGCACTGCCGGAGAGATAGGAGAGCATAATACATGGCGGGCTGGCAATCGCCTATTGCGCATGATTGATCCTGTGAGGCTTGAGCGCCTTTGGAGCCCGGAAGAGATCGCAAGAGCTGAGAGGGTTCGCGATGAGCGCATATCCGAAGCCCTCAAGCACACGTCCGACTACGGCATATCAGAGTACCTAGCCGCTGGCCCCTCGCTGTTGCAAGCCTGGAAGAGAGCTAAACGGGTAGGTGGTCATCCCCGGGGCGCCGCCTTGGTGCAAACAAGCGTAGATCTGGCCCGATCTGGTTTCACGGAGGGTGTCGATATAGAAGTCCTCAAGGACCTGCACGTGAACTATCTTTCAAACCCATCTCTGCGGCCCGAGCCGTGGGACGAGGCGCTTTCCTGGGCGACATCAGTCCAATACGGAGCCTCCAGCCTGCTAGTTCCTGGTACTTATGAACAAACATGGCGCGCCTTCGACTATCTTCCGGATGCACTCTCAAAGGACAGGAAAAACACCCCTAATATCCCCAATTTCATCTGGGAAGAGGCTCTCGCTCTGAACCCGGAGGAAGGGGTTCGATGGCTGATAGGCATGCGGGCGTACATGGCCAGGGAAACTCAGTACGCCATATCAGCATGGGAGCCACTGGCAGAGTCTGGAAATACTAAGGCGGCAAATAACCTTGCGGAAGTTTATCTAGAGCTAGGCAACAAGGAAGCGGTTCGCCATTGGCGCCGGATCGCAAATCTTGATGATTTCTATTCAGGCACTCTCAAATACCGTGGACCCGACTACGATCCCGACGAAGGGACGGTGACAATGGGGCGCGCGTGGGACAGAGAGCCGACCAAACTTCAGCTGAGCCGCCCAGGGATTGGCGTTTGCCACGGAATTATCGCGGGAGCGCCAGGGGTGGGAAAGAGCAACGCCCTCCGCGTGCTCTTGGTGGGTGCACTCTCGTCACATAGATACATATTGTGTCTTCTTGACTGGTCTCGCGAACAGAAGCATTTTGAGGAATTTCGCGAAGCTGCACAATGGTACGAGGGTAATGACCTGGATCGATCGATGGCTCTACTGTATGGCATCACGCGGCTGCTTGACTTTCGTATCGAGAAATCGGGTTACGTAAATCCAACTTTGGAAACTCCCGCAATCTTGGTGGCTATCGAAGAAGCGCAAAATATCTTTAACGCGGAGCCGAAATCTGTGGAGCTGGCCCTCCGTATATTGAGAGAGGGAGAGCGTGCTGGTGTCAGCCTCTACCTCACCCTTCCAGATATTACCCTTGCCAGCTTCGGCGGAAGCGAGGAAATGAGGTCAGAATTTGCCAGGGATTCTAATACCGCGATCCTAATGGGAGATGAAGGGCTTCAGATGATCAGAGAATGGAACTCGTTGCGGCCGTTAAATTGGGATTAGACGTAACCAGCTTCCGTCGGTCGCTGGCCCGTCACCCCAGCCTTCTGGGAGAAACCTGGGAGAAGATCTTCCTTCACTCTCCCCAGGTTGCCTGGCGAGGCCAACTCATCCCAACGACCCGACCTGCGCATACAGATTGAGACTCAGGTTTATGGACCGATCACCGAGGGAGGAACCCAGGCTTCTCGTGGCCGAGGGCGTGCAGCCGTGCGAGGTAGGCCTGTGCCGCCGGTTCGGAGCTGTACCGGCGCCGCATCTCGGCAGCGAGTTCGCGGCTGGTCATGATGAGCGACGGCACGGACTGCCGGTCCCCTTCGAGGGCGCGTTCGCCCATGATGAGTGCCTGCTCCAAGTCCCCTTCACGTGCCGCCGTGACGCCCAGCGTGACGCGAGCTTCAGCGTTACGCATCGGCGAGCGGTCGGTGCCGTCGAAGTCCGTTCCTACCCTCAGCACCTCTTCGGCGAGCGTGCGCGCGAGCTTGTCCTCACCGACCAGGCGATAGCAGTCCATCGCGTAGAAGTCGAACTTGGCGGGGTCCACCACGAAGTGGTTGTCCAGGTTCTCGGGGTGCGGCATCGCTTCGAGCATTCGTCGCCCCTTGTCCAAGGTGACCTCGACCTGCCGGCGGTCTCCGAGCCGCGCCCATGCCTTGGCTTCCTGGGCAGCGAGTTGCACGGCCACTCCGTGGTGCGCCGCTGTCTCAGCTCCGGCCCGCGCCGCCGCGATGACGCCGCGGTAGTCACCGGTCGTGAGGGCGAACCATGCCCGCATCTCGTGCGCCCACCCGGCAATCTCCGCATGGTCAGCCTCGGTCGCGAGCGAGAGCGCAGCCTGTCGCGTCGACTCGGCCGCGTGGCGGTCGCCCGTGTCGTACTCGACACATCCGACCAGTAGGGCGAGCCAGCCGGACAGCCCGAGAACCTCGCGGTGTTGCGCGAGCGTGAGGCTCTTCGAGTGCAGTTCGACGACACGGCGAAGCCACTGCCGCCCCTCGATGAGAAGTTGCTCGCTCGGCATGAACGGGTACTCCGAGGCGAGTCGGTCCGTCGTGATCCGCAGCGCGTCAAGGGTGGCGTTGTCGACGTCGGACCGGTTGAGACGGCTCACGATCTCCAGTGTCTCCATGCCGGACGCTGCCAAGATCTCTTTGTCTCCGTCCCGCCGTGAGGGCGCCGGGAAGAGCGCGTGCGTCACGGTGCCAAACGTGGCCGCGATGATCGGTTGGTAGAAGTCGTTCGGTGCCTGGCCGGACTCCCAGCGCTTCCACTGGCGAATCATGCTCTCTTCCGCGGGCAGCTCCGTGGGAGCGTGCGCCCGCAGGGCCCTGACTGCGTCACGCTGCGACCAGTCGCGCGCCATCCGCTCAGCCGCGATGCGCCGCGCCCATGCGGGCCTGTTGTCGGTCATGCGCCCTCCTCCGAGTGCCTGCTCCGAGTCTCGCGCGCGAGCCGGGGGGACAGGGAAGGTGACAGACGGGTGTCACCGAACATGTCCCCTCCTCCGGTTCGCCGTCCCCAGGCTGTCACTTACCTCTCAACTCCCGTTCTGCGCATGCTGGTTGCAGATCACGCACCACCCGGCACGGAGCGGTTTTCGAGCGCTTCGAGCCTGCCGCGGAGTTCCGAGACTTGGGAGGTGAGATGTTCGAGCTGACGCAGGACTTCGGGAAGGCCGACGCCGGCGTCGGCTTCGCTGGCTTCGGTGGCCTGCTCGGGGTCACGGGCGTAGCTGCCGCGCGACGTGGTCAGGATGAGCCCGTCCTCGCGGAGGATCGTAAGGGCGCGCTGCACCGTCATTCCCGAGATCTTGAAGCGCGTAGCCAAGTCTCGCACGGAGCCCACATGGGCCCCCGGCTTGATGTCGCCACGCAGGATCTCTTGCCGCAGGATGTCGGCCGCCTGCTCGGACTCCGGTCTCGGGTCGTCTTTCGAGATTTCAGCGCTCATCACGCCATCGAGCGTACCCACCCCTAGTACGACCTAGCACGAATCTTCGCGGCACTCTTGCGTCGTGGTACGTGCTAGTACATGCTGTTACATGTCAGCACGGCGGGCCTGGAAGGGCTTCGCCGGGCTGTCTCCGTAAGTGCTTGACCTGCAAGACCGCACGACCAGGAGCCCCGCATCGGACGGGGGGAGGCGACCCGGCGCCTTGGCATTTACCGGAGGGCTTAGACCGAAAGGTCACGTCTCCATACGCCTACTTCGAGGCCGGACAGCTCTACCTGATACGGGAGCGCGGTCGCGATGAAGGAGACGCACTACCGCCCCGATGGTCGTAGACAGGGTTCGACTCCCGGTCGGGGCACTTTCCCCTGTCGCACTGCGGCTGGGTTCTTCCGGAGCAGTCGCCGTCTCACCAAACGCCTGCGGCTCTCCGGCTCCGTGTCCCTCCCACTTCAGGAGCTGTCATGCGTACGTACATCGGCCACCAACAGGCCGTCTCTGCCGTGGACTTCGTGGAGCTGGCGCTCGGCACCCCGGTTGAGCTGTGGCTCGGCGTCGAGGGCGAGACGGACGAAGAGCGCGCGGCCCGCGAGGACGCGGCGCGCGACATCCTCGCCGACAACCCCGGCCTTCCCGACGACCTGGTCCGCATCGCCGCGCAGGTTATCGAGGCGAACCCGGACCTGTTCGACGTCGTCCCGCTGGCCCGTCCCGCCCGGCGCCGCCGCGCGGCACGCAAGGGGGTGGCGGCATGACCACCAACCCCGCTCCCGAGGCGCTTGCGTCCGGGGTGCCGCCGCTGACGAAGCCGGAGATGGGGCTTGCCGGAATTGGAGCGCTCGCCGCGGCCGGCGTCGGCGCGCTCGGTCTGATCTCTTCCTTCGACGCCGTGTCGGCCGCCGCTGCCCGATGGGGCTTCCACGTTCCGTGGATGCTGCCGGTCGGGATCGACGTGTCCATCCCGGTCTTCACCGTCGCCAACCTGCTCTTGATCCGCATGGATATGGCGCTCGCATGGGTGCGGTTCGTGCCCTGGGTGCTCACCCTGGTCACCTGCGGGCTGAACATCGCGGCAGGACAGGGCATGTGGGCCAAGGTCGCCCACGGCACCATGCCGCTGCTGTGGGTCGTGTTCTCTGAGATCGGCGCGCACATCTACGCCGTCCGCATCGGCGCCGCCACCGGTCGCCGTATGGAGAAGATCCGGTTCTCCCGCTGGCTGCTCGCCTTCCCCTCCACCTTCGCGCTGTGGCGCCGCATGACGCTGTGGGAGATCACCTCCTACACGGAGGCGCTGGCGCGGGAGAAGGAACGGCAGCTGGCCCGCGCGGACCTGCGCGAGACGTACGGCCGCCAGTGGCGGACGAAGACGCCGCGGCGCGAGCGCGTGATGCTGCGCATGGGCGACCTCGCGCCCGCCACCGAGGAGGGGACACCCACCCCGCCCCCGCCGGCACCCTCGGTCGACCCCAAGCCGCGTCCACGTCGGCAGGCCAACTCGAAGGCCAAGGGCAAGCCGCAGCGCACGTTCGAGGAACTGCTCACCGAATCACGCACGGCCACCGCGCAGTGGGCGGACGCGGAGCTGACTGCGGACCGCATCCGCACCGCCGTGCACGTCTCGCAGGCCAACGCCCGCAAGCTGCGTGACCAGTTGAAGGCCGAGCGCGCCAACGGTCGTCCGCTGCACTCCGTGGACGACTCGGAGGGCGAAGGCACGACGGCTGAGGCTGCCTGATGTTCGGCAAGTACTTCGACCCGACCGGCGCGACGTACGGAGTGCCCACCTACCCGTGGCGCTACGCCCCGGACGGATTGGCCACCCGCCGTCAGCTCCGCGCCCGCGGCTTACGTCCGGGCGGTCAGCCGATCGCCGCTCAGGTCCTGCGCCCGCGCTACCGGCGCGGCCCGCTGGTCGCCTACCTCTACCGCGTCGACCGCGCCAAGCCCGTGCGGCCGATGACGCCCGGCAAGCGGGCCGCGCTCGCCAAGGCGATGCGCGCCCGCCGCACCTGCCCGCAGTGCCGCACCGACGCGGGATACGTCATCCCCACCTCGCTCGGCATGTGCGTGCCCTGCGCCTACCCCGAGGAACAGTGCGCTGCCTGACTTACAGGATGTCGAAGAACTCCGTGACAGCCTCCAGGATTCGGTTCCTGCGACGGTGTGCCTTGCTGCAAAAACGCCGCCTTCGCCAGCGGCTTTCTGGCTGCTGCACCGGCTGGCCGCACCAATTGCACGGCCGCGTCCTGAACTCAGATTTCCCCATGCCACCCCCGTAGCACCGCCGTGCGGGGTCCGTCCGCCCACCTCCTACAGCGACGGCCGGACCCCGCCCTGCCTCCCATTGGAAGGAACCTTCAGTGAAGCACCCCGACGACGAGAACGAACTCTTCCACCGCCTCGAAGCTGACATGGCGGCCGACTCCGGCGGCGAGGTAGTCGACCTCGACAAGGCACGGTCGGCCCGCGACCAGTCGGCCGACCCGACTACCCGACCCGACTCCGACCCGTCGGCCGACCCCGAGACCGGTCGGTCGGGCGCCGAGTCGGGCGACCCGACCGCCCGCCGGTTGGTCGACCTCCCGACCGCCAAGGCGGCCGGTCCGGGCTACCTCGGTCGGCTGCTCGCCGCGCAGCGCCGTCCGGTCGTTCCGTTGTGGCTTCAGTCCGTGGCGGAACTGCGGACCGCCACGGCGTGGGTGGCACGCCACTACGCGCACTCGGTCGGCTATCACGCGCTGCGCTCGCCGGTCTACGCCGTCCGGCTCACGCTTCAGGCGCCGTCCGGTGCCGCGAAGTTCGTGGGCGGCACGCTGCGGTGGATGGCCGACCGCGAGGGCGAGCCGGTCCGACTCGCCGCGGTGCGGCGCGAGGACGCGGCGGAGTACCTGAAGCTGTCGCGGCAGCGCGACGGACGGGTCCGACTGCGCACCCTCGTCGCGGTGCTCGCGATGTTCATCGGGCTCGGTTCCGCGCTCGCCATCTACGTGCTCGCCCCCGACTGGCTTCAGGCCCTGTCGGTCGGCGCGGTCGTGATGGCGCTCGGGTCCGCCGGCCGCCGGGCGGACGCCCCGGTCATCCACCGCGCGGTGGAGTTGCCCACGGCGGTCAAGCTCACGTCGGACATCGTGCTGCGCGCGCTCGGCGCGCTGGGTATCCCCGCCATCAACCAGGCGCAGAGCAAGGGCCGGGACGGGTTCGAGTTCACCGCCCCGATCACCCGCGACGGTCCGGGGTGGCGGGCGGAGGGCAACCTCCCGTACGGCGTGACGGTCACGGACATCATCGAGCGGCGCGAACGCCTGGCGTCCGGCCTGCGCCGCCCGCTGGGCTGCGTGTGGCCGGAGGCGGTGCCGAACGAGCACACCGGCCACCTCGTGCTGTGGGTCGGCGATCAGGACATGTCCCAGGCCAAGAAGCCCGCGTGGCCGCTGCTCAAGTCCGGCAGTACGGACCTGTTCAAGCCGGTCGCATTCGGCACTGACCAGCGCGGACGCTGGGTCGAGATCACGCTCATGTACATCGCGGCCGTCATCGGCGCGATCCCGCGCATGGGCAAGACCTTCCTGCTCCGCCTGCTGCTGCTCATCGCCGCGCTGGACCCGCGGGCAGAGCTGCACACGTACGACCTGAAGGGCACCGGTGACCTTGACCCAGTCGGCGAGCGCGTCGCCCACCGTCACCGTGCCGGGGACGAAGAGGAGGACATCGAATACGCGGTGCGCGACCTGCGCGCGCTGCGCGAGGAACTGCGGCGTAGGGCGAAGATGATCCGCTCTCTGCCGCGGGACATCTGCCCCGAGTCCAAGGTGACGTCCGAGCTGGCGAACAAGAAGTCGCTGGGACTGCACCCGATCGTCGTCGGCGTGGATGAGTGCCAGGTCTGGTTCGAGCACGACAAGTACGGCAAGGAACTCGAAGAGATCTGCACTGACCTGGTCAAACGCGGTCCCGCCACCGGAATCGTGCTGCTGCTCGCCACGCAGCGCCCGGACGCCAAGGCGCTGCCCACGGGCATCTCCGCGAACGCGTCGGCCCGCTTTTGCCTCAAGGTCATGGGGCAGTTGGAAAACGACATGGTGCTCGGCACGTCCGCGTACAAGCGGGGTGTACGCGCGACCATGTTCGCCTGGGGTGACAAGGGCATCCACTACTTCGTCGGTGAAGGGTCGGACGCCCGGATCGTGTCGTCGGTGTACGTGGACGCGCCCAACGCGGAGAGCATCGCGGCCCGCGCCCGCAAGCTCCGGGAAGCGGCCGGCACACTGTCCGGCCACGCGCTGGGGGAGGAGCCGGAGCCGGACGAGGGCAGCGCGTACGACCTGCTGCGCGACATCCTCGCCGTCATCCCCGCCGACGAGCCCAAGGTGTGGTCCGAAACCGTCGTCGCCCGCCTCGCCGAACTGCGCGAGGAGGTCTACGACGGCTGGACGCCGGACGCGCTCGCCGCCGCGCTCAAGCCGTACGGCATCTCCACCATCCAGGTGGGCCGCCGCATCAACGGCAAGGTCGTCAACCGGCGCGGCATCGACCGCTCCCACATCGTCGCCGCGATTGCGGAGCGTGACGGAAACCGGGACGCGGGCTGAGCGTCCGGGGCCGCTAGCGATAGCGGCACACCCCGCTAACGTTAGCGGCCCCGCTAGCGCCCCAAACCCATTCTGATCAGGCCGCTAGAGGATAGCGGCCCACCTGCGGAAACCACTGAACCCGCCTCGAAGGGCCTGTCATGACCTCTGCCCTGCTCGCTATCACCCTGCTTCTTGGCGTAACGCTGTGTTATGTCGCTGTGTGTGCTGCCTCGCCGTTCGGCAACTGCCGCAAGTGCAACGGCTGGGGCTTCGCGATGAAGACCGACCGCAAGGGCCGCATGAAGCGCGGCAATGACTGCCGCCGCTGCAAGGCCACCGGCAAGCGCATACGCGTCGGCCGCTGGCTCTACAACCGCTGGGCCCGCATCTACCGCGCGGGCGCCAACACCACCCCCTGACCGGAAGGCTCCCGATGATCCTGAACATCTCCGCCGTGCTGCTGTTCGGCGCCGCGTCCGCGCTCGCCGTCAAGACCAAGTCGGCCGGAGGCGGCGCGGCCATCGTGTTGTTCCTCTTCGGGTTCTTCGCCGCCGGGACCGGCGCGTACGAGCCCATCCACAACCTCGTGCAGGCGTCCGCCGACGCCTTGTCTGCCCTCGGGAACTGAAGGAGGCTCGCTGTGTACGAGCACGCCAACCTCGTGCCCGGCCGTCGTGAGGCGACCGTGGAAGTCCACCGGCCCACTCCGCTCGCCCCGGTGCCGTCGGCGCCGGTCGTACCGGTGCAGCCGGGCACGATCCCTGCGGTGACGAGTGTCGTCCTGCCGGACGGCCGCGTCGTCACCGGCTACACCCTCGAAGCCGTCAAGCCCGAACCCGTCGCGGCCAAGCCGTCCGTCTCCCGCGCGGCGGTGAACATCGCCCTCGGGGGCATCGGCTTCGGTGCGGTCTGCGGTGGGCTGTTCCTGCTGACCGCGTTCATCACTGCGCTGACCGCGCTCATCACGCAGCTCATCACCCTCGCCGCCGTCGTCTTCGGCGGCTGGGTCGCCGTGCAGGTCTTCAGCGCGAGCGGCCACAGCGGCGGCAACACCTTCAACATCCGCAAGGCCGTCTTCAAGCGCAACCACTTCCACGGCTAGCTACGCCCGAGGCGGGCGCCGTCTCACCACAAGCCTGCGCCCGCCCCGGTTCTCCTGTCCCTCCAACAGAACAAGGAGATCTCCAGCATGACCCAACGTCGTGCATTCGGCGAGGGCCATCCGGCCCATGCCACCCCGATGGGGCGCGGCCGACTCCGGCCGCGCCTGCTGGATTTGTTTTCGTGCGCTGGCGGCGCCGCCATGGGCTACGCCCGTGCCGGATTTGTCGTGGACGGTGTCGACATCGCCGACCGGCCGAACTACCCCTTCCCGCACCACCGGGGCGACGCGCTCGAACGGCTCTCCGCGCTCATCCTCTCTGGGGACATCGAGCGGTACATGCTCGTGCACGCCTCCCCTCCGTGCCAGGACAAGTGCGCCTTGACCGTGGGCACCAACCGGTCCCAGGGGTGGGGCGGAACCCACGAAGACCTCGTGGCGCCCACCCGAGACCTGCTCGACAAAACCGGTCTGCCGTACGTCATCGAGCAGCCCAACGGCCGTGCCGAGATCCGCAAGGACCTCACGCTGTGCGGCGAGATGTTCGGACTCGGGGTGATCCGGCACCGCAACTTCGAGTTGGGCGGCTGGATCATCGAGCAGCCAGCGCACGTCCCGCACCGCGGGCGGGTGCGCGGCTACCGGCACGGCCGCTTTTACGACGGCCCGTACGTGGCTGCGTACGGCAAGGGCGGGGGCAAGCCGTCCATCCCGGAGCTTCAGGCTGCGATGGGCATCACGTGGACCGACGTGCGCGAGGAACTGACTGAGGCCATCCCGCCCGCCTACACGGAGTGGATCGGCCGCGCGTTCCTCGCGACCGCTGCCCTGGGGGTGGCGGCATGAATCGTCACCTCCTGTTCGCCGCCCTGGACGCCGCGGAGCGCGGGTGGGCCGTCCTCCCACTGCGCCCCGGCGACAAACGGCCGGCCCTGCATGGTGAGGACGTCTGCCCCGGCATCGGGGACTGCGCTGGCGGTCACCGCAAGTGGGAAGAGCGCGCCACCATCGACCCGGACCGCATCCGCCGCGCGTGGGGTGACCTGCCGTTCAACATCGGCATCGCGACCGGACCGTCCGGGCTGGTCGTCGTCGACCTCGACATGCCCAAGCGCAAGAGCAGCACGGACACGCCTAGCGGCGTGACGACCTTCACGGCGCTCTGCGAGCGCGCCGAGGAGACCGTGCCCACCACCCGCATGGTGCGAACTGCGAGCGGCGGGGTCCACCTGTACTTCACCGCCCCGCCCGGTGCCCGGCTCGGCAACACGGCCGGACGGCTCGGCAAGCGCATCGACACCCGCGCGTGGGGTGGCTACGTCGTCGCCCCCGGCAGCATCACCCCCACGGGCGCCTACGCGGTCGTCCACGACATGCCGCCCGCACCGCTGCCGGAATGGCTGTACGCCCGCCTGACGGACCGTCAGGCATTGCGGGCGCTGATGGCTGCACCGTCGTCCGTACGGGCGTCCAGCTACGCCGCAGCGGGCTTGAACGCGGAAACCGCGTCCGTACGGCAGGCGCCGGAGGGCGAGCGCAACGCCACGTTACTGCGGGCGGCGCGAGCCCTGGGGCGGTTCATCGCGTGGGGCGACCTTCCCAGGGAGCAGGTTGAGGAGGCTCTTCAGTGGGCGGGGGAGCAGGCCGGTCTGTCGCCGCGGTCGTGTGAAGCGACCATTCGCAGCGGTCTGAACTGGTCGATCACTCGCAACGGTCAGCGGAGGGCGGCATGAGCGCCCTGCCCCGCCATGCACTGAAGAGCCTCCCCGCCACCCCGACCGGCCCGCGCGCCGCCGCACATGCCGCGCTCGGTCCTGCCGTGGGCGAGCCGAAAGGCGCCGCCCGCAAGGGCGTCCGAACTGCTCTTCGTCCTGACCCGCACCGGGGCGACGGCCGGTACCCGATCGCGTGGCTGTGCATCTCCGCACCGCGCGGCGCCGTGCCTACCGCCACCTCGAAGTGCCTGTGCGGCAGGGACCGCAGCGCCGTCGGCCACACGAAGGTGCTCGCCCTGATCGAAGACCACACCGCCCACCGCGACACATGCCCGCTCCGCACCAACCAGGAAGGGAGGCAGGCGGCATGAGCGCCAACCCGCCGGCACCCGCCATGGACGGCTCCGCACTGCTCGATGAGGTGGAAGCCTTCCACCGACGCTTCAACATCTTCCCCCTCGAAGCCGCGTACGTCGCCGTGACGCTGTGGGACGCACACGCGCACCTGCTCGACTACTTCGACTCCACACCGCGGCTCGCGTTCCTGTCGCCGGAGCCGGGTTCGGGCAAGTCCCGCGCGCTGGAGATCGTGGAAACCCTCGTCCCGCAACCCATGGTCGCGGTCAACGCCTCCGCCTCCGCGCTCTTCCGCGCGGTGTCCGGGATGGAGGGACGGCCCACGATTCTCTTCGACGAGATCGACACCGTCTTTGGTCCCAAGGCCGGAGAGAACGAACAGCTCCGTGGCTTCCTGAACGCCGGTCATCGCCGCTCCGGCGTCATGTGGCGCTGCGTGGGCGACGGCTCCAATCAGCAGGTACAGGAGTTCCCGTCGTTCTGCGGAGTCGCGGTCGCCGGTCTCGGCTCGCTGCCGGACACGATCCTGACCCGCTCGGTCATCGTCCGCATGCGCCGCCGTGCGCCGAACGAGCGGGTTGAGCCGTTCCGGCAGCGCATCCATGAGAAGGAGGGCCACGAGCTGCGTGACCGGCTCGCCGCATGGGCGCAGTCCGTGCGTCACCTGGTCGACGGAGTGTTCCCGGCGCTGCCGGAAGGCATCAGCGACCGGCCCGCGGACGTCTGGGAACCCTTGCTCGCCATCGCGGACGCGGCGGGCGGCACGTGGCCGGAGCGGGCCCGCGCCGCCTGCATCGAGCTGGTGAACGCGGCCAAGACCAGCGACAAGGGAAGCATCGGCATCCGCCTGCTCACAGACCTGCGCGACTACGTGTTCAACGGCATCGACCGCCTGCCCACCGTCGCCATCCTCGACAGGCTGCACAGCCTCGAAGAGGCGCCGTGGGCGGACATGAGCGGCAAGCCGCTCGATGCCCGCGGGTTGTCGCGGATGCTGCGGGAGTACATGACCGCGGACAACACCCCCATCGCGGCCCGCAACATCAAGGCAGGCGGGAGCGTCATGAAGGGCTACTACGCGAGCGATCTGCACGACGCGTGGCAGCGCTACTGCCCACCCCCCGCGGAAAGTGCGCTACTTCCGCTACCTCCGCTACCGGGCAGCTCAGAGGCGGTTTCCGGGTAGCGGCAAGCCGCTCCGCATCCGCTACCGCAACTCCCCATCCGCTACCCGCCCCGCGGCCACGAACCCGGGGCCGGTAGCGGCTCCATCCGCTACCGCTACTCATATCCGCTACCTGGTTCATGCCCCTGACCAGGGAGGTAGCGGAGGTAGCGGAAGTAGCGGACCTGACAGGAAGGGGCCACCGCCCCCGGAGCCCTGCCGAGGAGGCACCGCCGCATGGCCACCGTTGCTGAACCTGCCGAACAACTCCTCTACCGCCCCGAAGAGGCGGCCAAGGCTCTCAGGATCGGACGCTCGATGGTCTACGAGGAGATACGCCTCGGACGACTTCAGACCGTTCGCATCGGCCGTCGCCGTCTCGTGCCGCCGGAGTACATCGAGCGGTACGTCGAACTCCTCAAGCGCGAGGCAGAAGGCACTGCCTGAACTTCCCATCACCCGAGCTTCACAGGGCCGCGTCCTTCAGGGCGCGGCCCTGTCCTATGGAGGCATGACAGAGCATGACCGACACCCCAAAGCGCGCCACAAGGGCGGGCCATGGTGCGGACACCATCTATTGGGACCCGGCCAAGAAGAGTTTCGTGGGGGCCGTCTCCCTGGGACACGGCCCGAACGGCAAGCGTCGTCGACCGAAGGTGTACGGCAAGACGAAGACCGAAGTCCGTCAGAAAATCCGGGACTTGAAGAAGGAGGTGCAGACCGGTGTCAAGGCGCCGGCCAACTACACCGTGGCCGACGCGGTGAACGACTGGTTGGAGCGCGGACTGAAGGGGCGCGACGAGAAGGGCACCATCGGCAAGAACCGATCGATGGCGAACAAACATCTCATCCCGTTCATCGGCAAGGCCAAGCTGAAGGAACTCAGCGCGGATGATGTGGACGACTGGTTGGACGACAGGGCTGAATTCCTCGCGACGCGAAGTCTGCGCGACCTGCTCGCCATCCTGCGCCGCTCCATCGCGCACGCTCAGCGCCGAGACAAGGCCGCGCGGAACGTCGCCCTACTCGTCACCGCACCAGAGGGGCGTCCCGGCCGTCCCAGCAAGGCACTCAACTTGGAGCAGGCGAAAGCCGTGCTCATCGCCGCGCGACCATCGAGGCTGTACGCCTACCTCGTCCTCTCGCTCCTTAGCGGCGTTCGTACGGAAGAGGCGCGCCCCCTCACTTGGGATCACGTCTTCCTGGAGCCGAAGGACGGGGCTCCGCCTCACGTCGCGGTGTGGCGCTCGGTCCGTAAGCACGGTGAGACCAAGACCAGGAAGAGCCGCAGGACCATCGCTCTGCCAAAGCAGGTGGTCGACGTCCTCAAAGAGCACATGCGATGGCAGAAACAGGAGCGGGCATCGCGAGGGATGGGGTGGACTCCTACCGGCCGCGTCTTCACGACCCGGAGCGGAGAGCCGCTCGACGCGGCCAACGTTCGGCGCGACTTCAAGGCCATCGTGAAGAAAGCCGGGCTGAAGCCGGAGTGGACACCGCGGGAGCTCCGACACAGCTTCGTGTCCCTGCTCTCCGATCACGGCATTCCGCTGGAGCGCATCGCGCTCCTGGTCGGCCACAGCAGCCAAGCCACGACAGAAGCGGTCTACCGGAAGCAGCTCCGACCCGTGATCACGGAGGGGGCTGAAGCGATGGACGACATCTTCGCCGAAGATCAGGAAGGGGTGGGTGCAGGCGGCTAGCTAGCAGTGTCCGGCTGATCAAAGCAATGAAGCGTCGGGCTTTGCCCACTGTCGGTACCCTCATCAGAGGGCGACTGGGGGTGGCATGGACGATGCCATAGCGGGCCTGGTAGGGGCGTTTGGTGGCGCCGTCATTGGTGCCGGTGCGGCATGGGGGGCTGCACGCATCGCATTCAAGGGTGCTGTATATCAAGCTGATCGGCAGGCCACGGCCGCGCATGAACAGTGGCTCAGGGAACAGCGTCGCGAGACTTACGCCCGAGCTCTTGGAGCGGCCAGGGTTTACTTCGAAACTCTCTTCAACGCCGCACTCGACTACGGAAACTTGAACGATACCGAGCGCAGTGAACTGGCCGAGCTCTGTCGCAGTCAGCGAAGCGAGTTCGACGACGCCTGTAAGGATCTTCAGATCGAGGGTGACCCGGGTGTCGTCTACGAATTTTTTGCGCTGGGCATGGGTTTCCTGCATGTCGGCATGGTGATGGCGCAGTCCCCCTACGACTCGCAGATGGTGATGCACACGATCATGACCATGTGCGACCCGCATCTCACAGCTGCAGAACGCCTCGCAACCGCCGACCTACTGCCTGGGGGAATCCCGCCGGAAGTGCGTAGCCGCCTACCTCCGCCTGGACCTCTACTGCCCTGAGGCAGTCCTCTGGGGAGAGGGCCGCGCGCCGGCCTGATTGAACTCGTTTGGCCCCCTGTTTGGCCCCCGAGCACAACAGAGGGCCAATCGCGATCATGCGATTGGCCCTCTGACCAGCGTCGGGGTGGCGGGATTTGAACCCACGACCTCTTCGTCCCGAACGAAGCGCGCTGCCAAGCTGCGCTACACCCCGATTGTCGCTGCTCGTCGCGGCGACGTCGTTTACTTTAGCCCACCGGTGGCTGGAGACGAAATCCGGTTTTCGCGCGGTGGCGGACGGGGTTCGGGCGGGCGTGGTCGAGCGCCACGAGGAGGACGGCGAGGGCGTAGAAGGAGAGGCCGAGGAGGAGAGCGTTGGCCAGGATGCTCTTGTAGCCGTGGAGGTCGGCGTCCAGGAACGGGTAGAGGTAGCGGCCCGGGGTGCCCGGTGGGATCAGTTCGCCGCGGGTCAGGGAGAAGAGCAGGTAGGCCAGGGGGTAGAGGAGCCACGTGGTGGCCTGGCGCAGGTGGAGGCGGCCGGATGGGGTCAGGAGAAGCCAGTCCAGGAGGGCCGCGAGGGGGACCACGGTGTGCAGGACCTGGTTGGTGATCGCGTGCCAGCCGGAAGGGGTGGCCGCCTCGCCCAGGAGCAGGTGGTACACCAGGCCCGTGATCGTGACGTAGAGGAGGGCCGCGCCCGTCAGGGCGGACGGCAGGGGGTGGCGGGCCGACCACGCCCGGCGGGCGGAGAGCACCATGACCAGCGCCAGCAGGACGCTGCTCTGGGTCGTGAAGTTGCTCAGGATCCGGATCGGGCTGCCGAGGAGCAGGTCGATCGTCACGGCCGTGGCCGCCACCAGGGCGACGAGCAGGCGGTAGACGGCGGCCAGGGGGCGGCGTACGCGGGGCACCACCGCCGTGGCGGGGACGGGCGAGGGCAGCAGCGCGGGCACACCCGGGAGTGCGGGCAGGTCCGGGATGTCCCTGGGTATCGGGGCGGTCATGCCCTCACGCTAGGCAGGGTGGACAAAAGGGGCGATGCGGGCGGTCCGTGTGGGTTAACCTCCGCCGGGCCCCGCATCGGTAACACGACTGAACCCGCGCCCCATCGCCAACAGCGGGATACTCACGCCGCCCCATCGCCAACAGCGGGATACTCACGCCGCCCCATCGCCAGCAACGGGACTACTCACGCCGCGCCATCGCCAGCAACGGGACTACTCACGCCGCCCCATCGCGACAGCGGGGCTACCCCCACCGCCCAGCGGGACTACTCCCGCCCCACCAGCGTCAACAACGTCACCTCCGGCGGGCACGCGAACCGCACCGGCGTGTAGCGGTTCGTGCCGCAGCCCGCTGAGACGTGGAGGTACGAGGTACGGCCCTCCGCCGTGTGCGTGGACAGGCCCTTCACGCGGTCCGTGTCCAGGTCGCAGTTGGTGACGAACGCGCCGTAGAACGGGAGGCAGAGCTGGCCGCCGTGGGTGTGGCCGGCCAGGACCAGCGGGTAGCCGTCGGCCGTGAAGGAGTCGAGCACGCGGAGGTACGGCGCGTGCACCACGCCCATCGAGAAGTCGGCGCCGCCGGACGGGCCGCCCGCCACCTGCGCGTAGCGGTCCCGCTTGATGTGCGGGTCGTCGAGGCCGGTCAGCTCGATCGAGGCGCCCTCGATCTTCAGCGTGCCCCTGGTGTTGGTGAGGTTCAGCCAGCCCGCGCCGTCGAAGGCGTCCCGCAGGTCCTCCCACGGGTTGTGGACCGCGTTGACGGCGGGCGCGTTGCCGTTCAGGCCGTGGCGGCCCTGGGCCTTCTCGAACAAGTACCGGGCCGGGTTGCGGAGCTTGGGGCCGTAGTAGTCGTTGGAGCCGAAGACGTACGCGCCCGGGAACTCCAGCAGTGGGCCGAGAGCGTCCAGCACCTCCGGCACGCCCTCCGGGTCGGAGAGGTTGTCGCCCGTGTTGATCACGAAGTCCGGGCGCAGCCCTGCCAGCGAGCGCAGCCAGCGCTGTTTCTTGCGCTGGCCGCCGACCATGTGGATGTCGGAGACCTGGAGCACGCGCAGTGGGCGCATCCCGGCGGGGAGGACGGGGACGGTCACCCGTCGGAGGCGGAAGGAGCGGGCCTCGAAGCCCGCCGCGTACACCAGACCGGCGGTGCCTGCCGCCACGATTCCCAGGGGTACTCCATATCGCGAGCGCATACGTCCATCGTGTCAGACCCGGCGCGTGCCCCGTGCCCGACCGCCCGCTAAATGAACGGGCGTGCGGGATGCGACACCTGCGACAATCACACTCATGACCACCCTCAAGTCGAAGTTGCAGGAAGACCTCAACGCCGCGATCAAGGGGCGCGACGAGCTCCGCTCCTCGACGCTCCGGCTGACGCTCACCGCGATCACCAAGGAGGAGGTCGCGGGCAAGACCAAGCGCGAGCTCTCCGACGACGAAGTGCAGAAGGTGATCACCCGCGAGGCGAAGAAGCGCCGTGAGGCCGCGGACGCGTTCGCGCAGGGTGGTCGTGCCGAGTCGGCCGAGCGGGAGAAGGCGGAGGGCGAGGTGCTCGCCGCGTACCTGCCCCAGCAGCTCGGCGACGAGGAGCTGGACGCCATCGTCGCCCAGGCCGTCGAGGAGGCGAAGGCGGCGGGCGCCGAGGGGCCGCGGGCCATGGGCGCCGTCATGAAGATCGTGAACCCGAAGGTCGCGGGCCAGGCCGAGGGCGGGCGCGTCGCCGCCGCGGTCAAGAAGCTCCTGGCGGGCTGATCGCCCGGGGGCAGACCGCCGGCGGCCGTGCACGCCGGTCCGAGACGCGGTCCCCCGGCCCCCTCCCACATCGCGAACGGCCCCTTTCTCCTCGTACGACATCAGTCCGTACGGGAGAAAGGGGCCGCGCCCGTTCTCAGGTCACCGCGTCAGTCGCGGCCGCCGTTGCCGTTCCCGTTGCCCTGGAAGAAGCCCTCCGGGATGGAGAAGGTGGGATCCGGGAAGGTGCCGCCGCCGTCGGTGGCTCCTTCGTCGCCGTTGTCCCCGTCGTTGTCGCCGTTGCCGTTTCCGTTGCCGTTTCCGTTGCCATTCCCGTTTCCGTCGCCGTCACCGCGGTCCTTGGGGGGGTCCGGGATGCTGACGAGGTTGAAGGACTCCGTCTTCTTGCCCTCCAGGGCGCCGGCCATGGCGTCCTTCCAGATCGGGCCCGGGACCTCGCCGCCGTAGACGAGCGGGCGGTAGACGCCGCCGATCGTGATGTTCTTCATCTTGACCTTCTGGGTGGCGCTGCCGACCCAGACGGCGCCCGACATGTTCGGCGTGTAGCCGACGAACCAGGCGTTCCGCCGCTCGTCGGTCGTACCCGTCTTACCGGCGCTCTGGCGGTCGGTGAGGCCGGCCTGCTGACCCGTACCGGAGTCGACCACGCCGCGCAGGAGCGTGTTGACCGTGTCCGCGGTCTTCTCGCTCATCGCCCGCGAGCACGTGGACTTCGGCACCTCCATCGACTTCTGCTCGTCGCCGATCTTCTGCGTGATCGACTCGATGGCGATCGGCGTGCAGTACATGCCGCGGGAGGCGAAGGCGGCGTACGCGCTCGCCATCGTCAGCGGGGAGAGGCCGATCGAGCCGAGGGCGATCGAGGGCGTCTGGGGGATCTTGTCGCCGTTGCCCTGCCGGACGTGGAGCTTGTCGGTCACGTTGACCACCGGGCACAGGCCGATGTCGGAGATCATCTGCACGAAGTAGGTGTTGACCGACTTCGCCATGGCCTCCTTCAGCCGGTACGGGCCGACCTCCGACTCGGTCTCGTTCTCGAGCTTCTCGCCGCGCCTGTTGGTCCACGGACTGCTGTCGCACGTCTGGACCGGGCTCGGGTACTCCATCTCGTACGGCGACGAGTACTCCTGCATCGGCGGCCGGCCCTCCTCCAGGGCCGCCGCCGCCACGAACGGCTTGAACGTCGAACCGGTCGGGAAGCCGAAGTTGGAGCCGCCGTAGGCCGCGTCGACCGAGTAGTTGTACTCGGTCTCGTTCTTGCCGTAGCCGTACGGCTTCGACTGGCCCATCCCGACGATCTTGCCGGTGCCCGGCTCGACGAGGGTGGCCGCCGCGGCGACCTTGTCGCTCTGGTTGATGTGGTCCTTGAGTGAATCCTCGACCGAGCTCTGCGCCTGCGGGTCGAGGGTCGTACGGATCGTCAGGCCGCCCTGGTTCCAGACCTTCGCCCGCTCCTCGCGGGACTTGCCGAAGACCGGGTCGCTGAGGAAGACCCGCTCCACGTACTTGCAGAAGAAGCTGGCGCCCTGGACGGCCGTGATGCAGCCGTTCTTGGGCTGGCTGATCTTGAGGCCGAGCGGCTGCTCCATGGCCTTGGAGGCCTCGGCCTGGGAGACGTCGCCGACCTCGGCCATGCGCCGCAGCACGGTGTTGCGGCGCTTGGTGGCCTCGGTCTCGTCGTTGACCGGGTCGTACCGGCTGGGCGACTGGACGATGCCGGCGAGGAGGGCCGACTCCTGGAGGTTCAGGTTCTTGGCGGACTTCGAGAAGTAGCGCTGGGCCGCGGCCTCGACGCCGTAGGCCTGCTGGCCGAAGAACGTGATGTTCAGGTAGTTCTCGAGGATCTTCTTCTTGCCGAGTTCCTCTTCGACCTGGATCGCGTGCTTCAACTCGTTGATCTTGCGGCCGAGGGTCTGCTGGGTGGCCTGCGCGACCTTGGTCGGGTCGTCGCCGGCCTCCTCCACGAAGACGTTCTTCACGTACTGCTGGGTGAGAGTGGACGCGCCCTCCGAGACCTCGCCGCTCTGCGCGTTCTTGTTGAGGGCGCGCAGGACGCCCTTCAGGTCGATCGCGCCGTGCTGGTAGAAGCGCGAGTCCTCGATCGCGACGATCGCCTTCTGCATGTACGGCGAGACGTTCTTGAGGCCGACCACCGTGCGGTCGCGCGAGTAGACGGTGGCGAGCTGGCCGCCGTCGGCGTCGAGGATGGTCGTGCGCTGGCTCAGCGGCGGTGTCTTCAGATTGGCCGGGAGCTCGTCGAAGCTCTCCACCGACCCCTTGGCCGCAAGACCCAGCGCACCGGCCGCGGGCAGCGCGATGCCGGCCATGACAGCTCCCGCGAGCACACTGACACCGAGGAATTTGGCGGCCTGCTGCGTGGAGGACAGACCACCGCCCGAGCGCTTGTTTGGCATAGGGGCAGCCTACGTTCTCATTCGCCGGACACGCGTATATGCCTTGGCCTAAGCTGCTCTCAACTGTCACAGCCGTAGGGCTACGTATCAATACGTCCGGCGACCCCGAATCGTTCCGGAGGTTCCCCGACTTTTTTGACGGGGACGTGTCCGAATCCACCTCGTGTGTCACCTGGTGCCCGTTGTGACGCAATACAACTGTCCTGGTTTGCCGGAACAGTCATGTATGTCGCGGGCTCACTCCCCCGGGTGATCTGCCGCTTACCCATAGTCCGTTCGGGCCATTCAAGATTGGGCCCGAAGGGGGTGTTGCGCTGTGCCCACCTTCCGTAACGTCCTGACCTGGCGGCGGTGAATATGCCGCTGCCGCCGTGGGGGAGCCTCGATTCGGGAGAGGACGGCGCCGGTATGGGCTGGGTAGTCGACTGGAGTGCGCAGGCGGCCTGCCGCACTACCGATCCGGATGAACTGTTCGTTCAAGGAGCAGCGCAGAACAGGGCCAAGGCGGTGTGCACCGGATGCCCGGTGCGCACGGAGTGCCTCGCCGACGCGCTCGACAACCGCGTCGAGTTCGGCGTGTGGGGAGGAATGACGGAGCGGGAGCGCCGCGCACTGCTGCGCAGGCGTCCCACGGTCACTTCATGGCGCCGGCTCCTTGAGACCGCGCGTACGGAATACGAGCGGGGGGTCGGCATCCTGCCCCTCGACGACGACGAGGTGTACGAGAGCTACGCGGCGGTGAGCTGAGGGCAGCGCCCTCGGGCATCGGAATCGCACGCGTCGGTATCTCAGGCACCGGCAGCGGGCTCGGGCAGCTCCTGGTGGGCAGCCGCGAGCCGGTTTCCGATGTCCCGCAGCCCCGTCAGGTCGTGCACGTCGCCGGGCAGCGCGGCCACTTCGGTCACCGCCACCTCGGGATGGAGCGCGGTGAAGCGGTCACGCGTGCGCTGCTCGCGGAAGAGCAGTCGCATACGTTCGGCGTGCAGCCTCAGCAGGCCTGCGGTGAGTTGTTGGACGGACATCTCCTGGTCACTGTCCTGCGTGGGTTCCGTGTCCTGCGGGGTGGCGGGGGAGCCTTCGTCAGGAGCCGGATTTTCCGAGGCGGGAGACTCCGTAGCGGGAGACTCTGAACTGCCGTATGTGTCGGGAGAGTTACGAAGACCAGCTTTCCCGTCCCCCTGATCCACAATGCGAGGCTCTTCAAGATTTTCCGCGGCGGCGAGCGCGCGCTCGGCCGACAGCCGGTCGGCGCCGCTGCCATGGACCCGGTTGAGCACCAGGCCCGCGAGCGGCATGTCCTCGGCCGCCAGCCGCTCCACGAAGTACGCGGCCTCGCGCAGTGCGTCCCGCTCCGGGGCCGCGACCACCAGGAACGCCGTCCCGGGCGCCTGGAGCAGCTTGTACGTCGCGTCCGCGCGCGTGCGGAAGCCGCCGAACATCGAGTCCATCGCCGCCACGAAGGTCTGTACGTCCTTCAGCAGTTGGCCGCCGAGCAGCTTGCCGAGGGCGCCGGTCATCATCGACATGCCGACGTTCAGGAACTTCATCCCCGCGCGGCCGCCGACCTTCGCCGGCGCCAGCAGGACACGGATCAGCTTGCCGTCGAGGAACGATCCGAGCCGCTTCGGCGCGTCCAGGAAGTCGAGCGCGGAGCGGGACGGGGGCGTGTCGACGACGATCAGGTCCCACTCGTCCCTGGCGCGGAGCTGTCCCAGCTTCTCCATCGCCATGTACTCCTGCGTGCCCGCGAAGCCCGCCGAAAGCGACTGGTAGAAGGGGTTGTTGAGGATCGCCGACGCCCGGTCGGCGTCCGCGTGCGCCTCGACGATCTCGTCGAACGTGCGCTTCATGTCGAGCATCATCGCGTGCAGTTCGCCGTCGCCGTCCACGCCCTTCACCCGGCGCGGGGTGTTGTCGAGCGAGTCGATGCCCATCGACTGGGCGAGCCGGCGGGCCGGGTCGATGGTGAGGACGACCACCTTGCGGCCGCGCTCGGCGGCGCGCAGGCCGAGGGCCGCCGCGGTGGTCGTCTTGCCGACGCCGCCCGAGCCGCAGCACACGATGATGCGGGTCTTCGGGTCGTCGAGCAGGGGGTCGACGTCGAGTACGCGCGCGGGGGAGAGCTGGTGACGGGTGCCCTCCTGGGAGAGGGCCGGATCCTTGCTCATGACATCCCCTTGTTCACGACATCCCCTGATTCCGGCTCATGACAGCCCTTGATTCAGGCTCATGACAGCCCTTGATTCCGGCTCATGACAGCCCCTGTTCGCGCAGCTCGGCCGCGAGTTCGTACAGGCCCGCCAGGTCCATGCCCTCGGCGAGCAGCGGCAGTTCGTGCAGCGGCAGGCCCAGCTCGCCCAGTGCGGCCCGCTGTTCGTGCTCGAGCGCGTACCGCTCGCCGTACTCCGCGGCCTGCTGCAGCAGCGGGTCCACGAGCCGCTCGGCGTGCCCGCCGCGGCGCGCCCCGCCGAGTCCGGCCGCCGACAGGGACTGGGCCACGGCCGTACGCGGCACGCTCCGTACGAGTTCCAGTTCGGCCGCGTCCAACACCTCGGGCCGCACCATGTTCACGATGATCCGCCCCACCGGCAGCCGCGCCGACCGCAGCTCGGTGATGCCGTCCGCGGTCTCCTGGACGGGCATCTCCTCGAGCAGCGTCACCAGGTGCACGGACGTCTCCGGCGACTTCAGCACCCGCATCACGGCCTGCGCCTGGTTGTGTATCGGGCCGATCTTGGCGAGGCCCGCGACCTCGTCGTTGACGTTCAGGAAGCGGGTGATGCGGCCGGTGGGCGGGGCGTCCATGACGACGTAGTCGTACGCGAACCGGCCGCTTCTGTCCTTCCGGCGCACCGCCTCGCACGCCTTGCCGGTCAGGAGTACGTCCCTGAGACCGGGCGCGACGGTGGTCGCGAAGTCGATCGCGCCGAGCTTCTTCAGGGCCCTTCCGGCGCTGCCCAGTTTGTAGAACATCTGGAGGTAGTCCAGAAGGGCCAGTTCGGGGTCGATGGCCAGGGCATACACCTCCCCGCCCCCAGGAGCGACGGCGATCTTTCGCTCCTCATAAGGCAGCGTCTCCGTTTCGAAGAGCTGCGCGATGCCCTGCCGGCCCTCGACCTCGACGAGAAGCGTCCGCTTCCCCTCGGTCGCGAGGGCCAGCGCGAGGGCGGCGGCGACCGTCGTCTTTCCGGTCCCGCCCTTGCCGCTGACGACCTGGAGCCTGCTCACGTATTCGAGCGTAACCAGTCCGTGCGCGGGCTAAGCGGGAGGCTGTGGACAACCTGGGTGAGGTCGGCCGTCCGACCGGTGTGTCGCAGCGGCTAAAGTCGGCCACATGACCAAGTGGGAATACGCAACCGTGCCTCTGCTCGTCCACGCCACGAAGCAGATTCTGGACACCTGGGGCGAGGACGGCTGGGAGCTCGTCCAGGTCGTGCCCGGGCCGAACAACCCCGAGCAGCTCGTGGCCTACCTGAAGCGGGCCAAGGCGTGAGCTCGGTCGAGGCGCGGCTGGCCGAGCTGGGGCTGACGCTTCCGGAGGTCGTGCCGCCGCTCGCGGCCTACCAGCCGGCCGTGCAGTCCGGTGTGTACGTCTACACCTCCGGTCAGCTGCCGATGGTGGAGGGCAAGCTTCCGGTCACCGGCAAGGTGGGTGCGGAGGTCACGGCCGAGGAGGCCAAGGAGCTGGCGCGCATCTGCGCGCTGAACGCTCTGGCCGCCGTGAAGTCCGTCGCGGGTGACCTGGACCGGGTGGCGCGTGTGGTGAAGGTGGTCGGCTTCGTGGCGTCCGCCTCCGACTTCACGGGGCAGCCGGGTGTCGTCAACGGCGCGAGTGAGCTGCTGGGCGAGGTGCTGGGCGACAAGGGCGTGCACGCGCGCAGTGCGGTGGGTGTGATGGTGCTGCCGTTGGACGCGCCGGTGGAGGTCGAGGTTCAGGTGGAGCTGACCGGGGTGTAGGCCCGGGGGCGCGGGTAGCGCTTTTGTTGTGGGGTGGTCGGGGCCGTGTCGGGGGGTGTCCGTCCTCGGAACGGCGCGGAATCGGTTGCCTATGAGGTGCCGGTGTTGACGTGGCAACCGCTGCGGGCGGACACCCCCCGACACGGCCCCTTGCCGCCGTACGCGGCTGCCGGTGCGTACCTCCTGTGCATAGGCCCGGTCCGGGGGCGGAGCCCTCAGGGGTGGCGCAGCGGTGCTGGTCGCTCTCGAACATCTGCGCGTCAGGAGATAGCCTCCGGCCATGGGTAACGGGCAGTGGTATCCACCGGAGTGGCCCGAGCGTATCCGTGCCCTGGCGGATGGCACGCTTACGCCGGTCGGTCCCAAGCGTGCGGCCACCGTGATGCTTCTGAAGGACACCGACGCCGGTATCGCCGTGCACATGCTGCGCAGACGGGCCTCCATGGCGTTCGCCGGGGGTGCGTACGCGTATCCGGGCGGCGGTGTGGATCCCCGTGACGACGACCGGCACGTCCGGTGGGCGGGCCCCACGCGCGCGTGGTGGGCGGACAGGCTCGGCGTGGACGAGGCGGCGGCCCAGGCGATCGTCTGTGCGGCCGTGAGGGAGACGTACGAGGAGGCGGGGGTCCTTCTCGCCGGCCCGGCCCCCGAGTCCGTGGTCGGCGACACCACGGGCCCGGACTGGGAGGCGGACCGGGCCGCCCTGGTCGACCGTGAGCTGTCCTTCGCCGAGTTCCTGGACCGGCGGGGATTGGTGCTGCGTTCGGATCTGCTGGGTGCCTGGACGCGCTGGATCACCCCCGAGTTCGAATCCCGCCGCTATGACACGTGGTTCTTCGTCGCCGCCCTTCCGGAGGGCCAGCGCACGCGCAACGCCTCCACGGAGGCCGACCGCACGGTGTGGATCCGGCCCGAGGACGCGGCAGGCTCGTACGACAAGGGCGAGCTGCTGATGATGCCGCCGACGATCGCGACGCTGCGCCAGCTGATGGCGTTCGGCAGCGCCGCCGAGGCGCTCGCCGGGGCGCCGGAGCGTGATCTGGCGCCCGTCCTGGCGCGGGCACGCCTCGAGGAGGGCGAGATCGTGCTGTCCTGGCCGGGGCACGACGAGTTCACCAAGCGCATCCCGACCGACCTCCCGACCGGTGGAGCCCTCGCATGACGGACGCAGCAGCCCTTCCCGGCCGGCCACGGGGCGCGGTCCTGTCCGGTCCCGCCACCGCGCGCGCCGTCAACGTCCTCGCGCCGAACCCCTCCGCGATGACCCTGGACGGGACGAATACCTGGATCGTGGCCGAGCCCGACTCCGAGCTGGCCGTCGTGATCGACCCGGGTCCGCTGGACGACGGCCATCTGCGCAACGTCGTCGACCTGGCGGACAGGGCCGGCAAGCGCGTCGCCCTCACCCTCCTCACCCACGGCCACCCCGACCACGCGGCCGGCGCCGCCTGCTTCGCCGAGCTGACCGGGACGAACGTGCGCGCGCTGGACCCGGCGCTGCGGCTGGGGGAGGAAGGGCTGGGCGCCGGGGACGTGATCCGGGTCGGTGGCCTGGAGCTGAGGGTCGTACCGACTCCCGGGCATACCGCGGACTCGCTGTGCTTCCATCTCCCGGCCGATCAGGCGGTCCTGACCGGTGACACCATCCTGGGCCGCGGTACGACCGTCGTGGCGCACCCGGACGGCCGTCTCGGCGACTACCTGGACACCCTGCGGCGCCTCAGGTCGCTCACGGTCGACGACGGGGTCCACACGGTGCTTCCCGGGCACGGGCCCGTCCTGGAGGACGCCCAGGGCGCCGTCGAGTTCTACCTCGCCCACCGCGCCCACCGTCTCGCCCAGGTCGAGACGGCCGTGGAGGACGGCTACCGGACCCCGTCCGAGGTCGTCGCCCACGTGTACGCCGACGTGGAGCGCTCGCTGTGGCCGGCGGCGGAGCTGTCGGTGCGGGCGCAGATGGAGTATCTGGAGGAGCACGGGCTCATCTAGGGCCGGGGAGCTTTGACGCCGTGCACGCGCGCGTACTCCCCGGTGAGCCACGGCCCCAGGTCGTCCACGTACGTACGCAGGGCGGCCGGGTCGCCGCTCGGCTCGTACCCGAGGACGGCCGCCGAGCGCATCTGTGCGGCCCGCTCGGGGTAGTACGCGCCGAACACCTCCGCCATCTCCCGCAGGTCGCTCGTCCAGCCGTTCCAGCGGGGCATGACGAGTGTGAAGCCGGTGCGGACGAGGTGCCGGGACATGAAGCGTACGAGGGGGCGGCGCGCCTCGTCGGTGTCGGCCGTGGCGGCGATCCGCTCGCGCCAGCGAGCGAGGAACAGTGCCAGGTCTCCGTTGGTCTCGCGGGCCAGCAGGGAGTCCGGCCGGTAGCGCGGCAGGTACTCGGCGAGGTCGTCGCCGAGCAGCGGGGTGCACAGGCAGGCGATGAACCACCCCAGGTCGTACCTCTCCAGGTCGCTCAATGCCTGCTCCTGGCCGACCAGTAGCGTCCCGCCCCCGTCGATCTGCGGGAAGTCCTTGTCCAGCTTCTCGTCGATGGTGCGGGCGTCGGCCCGGTCGGTGTCGGTGGGCTCCGCGCGCAGCGCGATCAGCAGGTCGAGGTCACTGCGTCCCACGCGTGCGGTGCCGCGCGGGATCGACCCGTAGAGGTACGCGCTGTGCAGCCGGGCCCCGAAGGCGTCCAGCAGACGGTCGCGGGCGGCGGCGACCACGGGGCGGAAGGCGTGCGGGACGCGTCCGAGGGAGCCCTCGCGGGCGATGAAGCCCCGTGCGTCGAGCCCTCGGGAGGGTTGCCCTTCGGCGGGGAGCGGGGCGGTTTCGGCCATGGGGCCACTGTGCCGTGAAGGGGGCGGCCCGAGCCGCTCATTTACGGGGCGCGGCTTCAGGCGGTCGTGACGATGGCCCCGCCTCACCAGAGAGGAGACGGGGCCCGTCGTCGTATGCCTTGGGGTCTAGCGCGAGCGCTTGGCGAGCCGCTCCACGTCCAGGAGGATCACGGCCCGTGCCTCCAGGCGGAGCCAGCCGCGGCCGGCGAAGTCGGCCAGCGCCTTGTTCACGGTCTCGCGGGACGCGCCGACCAGCTGGGCCAGCTCCTCCTGCGTGAGGTCGTGGACGACGTGGATGCCCTCCTCGGACTGCACGCCGAAGCGGCGGGAGAGGTCCAGGAGGGCGCGGGCCACGCGACCGGGGACGTCCGAGAAGACCAGGTCGGACATGGCGTCGTTGGTGCGCCGCAGGCGGCGGGCGACGGCGCGCAGGAGGGCGGTGGCCACCTCGGGCCGGACGTTCAGCCAGGGCTGGAGGTCGCCGTGGCCGAGGCCCAGCAGCTTGACCTCGGTCAGCGCGGTGGCGGTCGCCGTGCGCGGGCCCGGGTCGAAGAGGGACAGCTCCCCGATGAGCTCACCGGGGCCGACGACGGCCAGCATGTTCTCGCGGCCGTCGGGGGAGGTGCGGTGGAGCTTCACCTTGCCCTCGGTGACGACGTAGAGCCGATCTCCCGGGTCGCCCTCGTGGAACAGGGAGTCACCACGCGCGAGGGTCACCTCACTCATGGAGGCGCGCAGTTCCGCGGACTGCTCGTCATCGAGCGCCGCGAAGAGCGGGTTGCGCCGCAGAACGTCGTCCACGAGTTCTCTCCTTGTCGACCTGCTCAGGGGATCTTGCTCCCCTGTGTACCAGGGGTCCGTGTTCCCCATTTTGCCGGACGTTCCAAACAGTGTGATCTGTCACAAGGATGCCGCACAGGCGTCCCGGGGTAAGCGGCAGGGGTCCAATTGGGGGCTGATCCTCAGGGTCCGGGGCGGGATGTCAGTGCCGGGCTCTAGGCTGGCCGGGTGTCCAAATCGCCGGTGAGAGCACAGGCCAAGGGGGCTGGACGGGTGGTTGTACGTCGAGATTCCGCCGTGGGCGAACAGGACCTCGCCGGTGGAAAGAAAACGGCAAAAGCGACAAAGAAGGTTGCGGTGAAAGCGGTGGCTCCGACCGGCCCGGTGCAGGCGAATCCCGTGAAGAAGAGCGAGTCGCGTACCGCCCTGGTCCGCCGGGCCCGCCGAATCAACCGCGAGCTCGCCGAGGTCTATCCGTACGCCCATCCCGAGCTGGACTTCGAGAACCCCTTCCAACTGGTCCTCGCCACGGTTCTGTCCGCCCAGACCACCGACCTCCGGGTCAACCAGACCACCCCCGCCCTCTTCGCCAAATACCCCACTCCGGAGGACCTGGCCGCGGCCAACCCGGAGGAGGTCGAGGAGATCCTGCGCCCGACCGGTTTCTTCCGGGCCAAGACCAGGTCGGTGATAGGGCTGTCCAAGGCCCTGGTGGAGCAGTTCGGGGGAGAGGTTCCCGGGCGGCTCGAAGACCTCGTCAAGCTGCCCGGCGTAGGCCGCAAGACCGCCTTCGTCGTCCTGGGCAACGCGTTCGGGCGGCCCGGCATCACCGTGGACACGCACTTCCAGCGGCTGGTGCGGCGTTGGCAGTGGACCGAGCAGACCGAGCCCGAGAAGATCGAGGCCGCCGTCGGCGCGCTCTTTCCCAAGAGCGACTGGACGATGCTCTCGCACCACGTGATCTTCCACGGCCGCCGCATCTGCCACGCCCGCAAGCCGGCCTGCGGTGCCTGCCCGATCGCCCCGCTCTGCCCGGCGTACGGCGAGGGCGAGACAGATCCGGAGAAGGCGAAGAAGCTCCTCAAGTACGAGAAGGGCGGCTTCCCCGGCCAGCGCCTGAAGCCCCCGCAGGCATATCTGGACGCGGGCGGGAAACCCGCGCCGCCGCTGGAGGCAGGGTGACACGCCCTCGGGCTTGCCTGTGGGCACGTTCCCAGGAACGATCTCGGGGTCGCCGGGCGTTGGGTCCAGCAGGACGACGGGGGTGGCGATGACGCGGGCGAGCAACACACAGGGCGGTTCGGTGACGCTCAGCAAGGAGGGCCTGCCGACCTGGCTCGACCCGGTGGTGCACGCGGTGGAGACGGTCGAGCCGCTGCAGCTCAGCCGCTTCCTGCCGCCCAAGGACGGCGCGGGACGGCAGTCCGCCGTCCTGGTCCTCTTCGGTGACGGGGACGGCGAGCGCGGCCCCGAGCTGCTGCTCATGGAGCGGGCGAGCTCACTGCGCTCCCATGCGGGCCAGCCCTCCTTCCCCGGCGGCGCGCTCGATCCGGAGGACGGCGACCCGAAGGGCGACGGGCCCCTGCGGGCCGCCCTGCGCGAGGCCGAGGAGGAGACCGGGCTCGACCCGGCCGGCGTCCAGCTCTTCGGCGTGCTGCCCAAGCTGTACATCCCGGTCAGCGGCTTCGTCGTGACCCCGGTGCTGGGCTGGTGGCGCGAGCCGAGCCCGGTGGGGGTGGTGGATCCGAACGAGACCGCGCGGGTCTTCACCGTCCCCGTGGCGGATCTCACGGATCCCGGCAACCGCGCGACCGCCGTGCACCCCAGCGGCCACCGGGGCCCGGCATTCCTGGTCGAATCAGCCCTGGTGTGGGGCTTCACGGCGGGAATCATCGACCGGCTGCTCCACTACTCGGGCTGGGAACGGCCGTGGGACCGCGAGAAGCAGGTCCCTCTCGACTGGCGCGCATGACAGGGTGTCTGCCGTGCTGTGCAAAGTGATGAGGCGAGGCTCGAACCGGTGAACGTGCTGGACATCCTGTTGTTGCTCGCCGCCGTCTGGTTCGCGATCGTCGGCTACCGCCAAGGCTTCGTCGTCGGCATCCTGTCGGTGATCGGCTTCCTCGGTGGCGGTCTCGTGGCCGTGTACCTGCTGCCCGTCGTCTGGGACGCGCTCACCGACAACGCGGAGGTCAGTACGACCGCCGCCGTCGTCGCGGTCGTCGTCGTCATCGTCTGCGCCTCCGTGGGCCAGGCCCTGACCACTCACCTCGGCAACAAGCTGCGCCGGTACATCACCTGGTCCCCGGCCCGTGCGCTGGACGCGACGGGCGGGGCCCTCGTCAACGTCGTCGCGATGCTCCTGGTCGCCTGGCTGATCGGCTCCGCCCTCGCGCAGACCACGCTGCCGACGCTGGGCAAGGAGGTCCGCAGTTCCAAGGTGCTGCTGGGCGTGTCGGAGGCGCTGCCCCGTCAGGCGGACACCTGGTTCAAGGACTTCACCTCGGTCCTCGCGCAGAACGGCTTCCCGCAGGTCTTCAGCCCGTTCTCCAACGAGCCGATCAAGGAGGTCCGGCCCCCGGACCCGGCCCTCGCCAACAGCGCCGTCGCCACCCGCGCCCAGCGCTCCATCGTCAAGGTCATGGGCACCGCCCAGAGTTGCGGCAAGGTCCTGGAGGGCACCGGCTTCGTCTTCGGCAGCCGCCGCGTCATGACCAACGCGCATGTCGTCGGAGGCATCGACGAGCCCACCGTCCAGATAGGCGGCGAGGGCAGGAAGTACGACGCGACGGTCGTCCTCTACGACTGGGAGCGCGACATCGCCGTACTCGACGTACCGGACCTGAGCGCACCCGCGCTGAAGTTCACGACCGAGGACGCGAGCAGCGGGGACGGCGCGATCGTCGCCGGGTTCCCGGAGAACGGGGCGTACGACGTCCGTGCCGCGCGCGTGCGCGGGCGCCTCACGGCCAGCGGCCCGGACATCTACCACCGCAGCACCGTGCGCCGCGACGTGTACTCGCTGTTCGCGACCGTCCGCCAGGGCAACTCCGGAGGCCCGCTGCTCACCCCCGAAGGGAAGGTGTACGGCGTGGTCTTCGCGAAGTCCCTCGACGACGCCGACACCGGGTACGCGCTCACCGCGGACGAGATCCAGGAGGACATCGCCAAGGGGCGCGCCGCGAACCAGCAGGTGGACAGCGACAGCTGCGCGCTCTGAGCCCGGGATTGCGGGAAGGCCCGAGTCCCGGGTTCAGAAGGGGTGCAGAAAAAGGGGAGCGTCAGCCTCGCGGATGACGCAGGCGTACCGAGACCCAGCGGGCTCGGCGGCGCAGAATGCGCGGAATGCCCACCCTGAGGTCCGTGCCCGCCATATGCGGGGGACCGCCTCGCTGGTGGGAGCCCAGGCCGCTGCCCGAGCGTCGATTGCGTGCTGCGTCACTGTAGTCGTGCGTCCAGCCCATACCCGGACGTCTGCCCCTGCCCCAAGGTCGATAACCGCCCCCAGGCCCCCCAATTGGCCTATGCGCCGGGCAAGTGGCCGTTCGTAGGACACGTGTTCAGGCCCGGACGCCCAGGTCCGGATACCGGGCGCATCGGCACGGTCACCGATCGGGTTCGGGGTCCTTCAGCCAGTTGATGAGTTCGGTGGAAAAGGCCGTCGGGTCCTCTTCGTGCGGGAAGTGTCCCAGGCCGTCGAACAGCCGCCAACGGTACGGCGCTTCGACGTACTCACCGGAGCCGGCCGCGCTCCGCGTCCGCATCACCGGGTCGAGCGAGCCGTGCAGGTGCAGGGTCGGCACCCGCACCGGCCGCTTCATCCGCCGGTTGAACTGGATGCCGTCGGGACGCGCCATCGACCGCACCATCCAGCGGTACGGCTCGATCGAGCAGTGCGCGGTCGAGGGGATGCAGATCGCACGGCGGTACGCGTCCACCGCGTCGTCGTCCGGCAGGCGCGGGCCCGACCAGTCCCGGATGAGACGGGCGACGAGCGCGCCGTCGTCGGCGGTGAGCTGCCGCTCGGGGATCCACGGCCGCTGGAACCCCCAGATGTAGGAGCCCGCGGACGTCTGCTTGACGTCCGACAGCATCGCCGAGCGCCAGCGCCTGGGGTGCGGCATCGAGGCGACCGCGAGCCGCCTCACGAGCTTCGGGCGCATCGCGGCCGCCGTCCACGCCAGGTAGCCGCCCAGGTCGTGGCCGACCAGCGCGGCGTCCGGCTCGCCCAGTGAGCGGATCACGCCGGTGATGTCGAGGGCGAGGTTGGCCGGGTCGTAGCCGCGCGGGGTGCGGTCGCTGCCGCCGACACCGCGCAGGTCCATGGCGACGGCCCGGAAGCCTGCGTCGGCGAGCGCGGGCAACTGGTGCCGCCAGGTCCACCAGAACTGGGGGAAGCCGTGCAGCAGCAGCACCAGCGGCCCGTCACCCATCTCCGCGATGTGGAAGCGCGCGCCGTTGGCGGCGACCTCCCGGTGCGTCCAGGGGCCGTCCGGTCGTACGACCGAGGCCGGCTGGGACGAGGGTGTCGCGGGATCCGTCATGAGGATGAGCGTGCCACAGCCTCGATGGCCTTGGCGTCCGGGAGCCCGTCCTCCAGGGCCGCCGGGCGCGGGTGCGGCTTGGCGTTCTGCAGGACGCCCGCCGACTCCTTCATCGAGGCGGCGACCTTCTGCGGGCCCTTGCTCTTCTTGGCCTTCTTCGCGAAGACCACGCCGATCAGTGCGAGGACGAGCGCGACGAGCACGTTCGCCGCGAAGGAGAGCAGGAAGCAGACCGCGAGGTTCCAGTCGCTCCACGTGCGGATGCCGTACGCGAGCGCGAAGTTCAGCATCGGCAGCGAGAAGAGCAGGATCGCCCCGGCCACCGTGAACGCGCCGCCGCTCGTCGCCCCGCGTTTGACGTCGCGCTTGAGCTGAGACTTGGCCAGCGCGATCTCGTCGTGCACCAGCGCGGACATCTCGGTCGTCGCCGAGGCGAACAGCTGGCCGATGCTGCGTTCGGCGCCGACCGGGCTGCCGTCGGGTGCGCTCATCGCGTTCTCCCTTTTCTGCTGTGTGCCTGACTGGGAACGGTTCTTCTGTGCCGTCCCGTCAGATCATGCCGGACGACCGTCCTGATCGCCTGCCCCGCCCGTCACTTCGGCAAGCGCGTGGCGTTCGGCGGCCTTCACCTCGGCGAGCCGGCGGTGCTCGGCGGCCTTGCGGTCGTGGATCGCGGCCATCCGCAGGTGGTACTCCGGCTCGTCCTCCTCGTAGATGTCCGGGATCCCGTCGAGGTCCTCGTCGCGCTCCTCGGCCTCGTACAGGCGCCGGTACTTGGCGTTCCGCATCTTCAGCAGCACGGTCGCCAGCAGGGCCGCGATGACGGACCCCATGAGTACGGCGGCCTTGACCTCGTCCGTCAGCGCCCCGTTGCCGTCGAAGGCCAGCTCGCCGATGAGCAGCGACACGGTGAACCCGATGCCGGCCAGGGTGGCCACCGCGAGCACGTCGGCCCACTCCAGGTCGTCGCTGAGCGAGGCCCGGGTGAAGCGGGCCGTCAGCCAGGTCCCGCCGAAGATGCCGACCGCCTTGCCGACCACAAGACCGAGGACCACCCCGAGCGTCTCCGGCTTGGTGAACACGTCGCCCAGTACGCCCCCGGAGAGCGAGACACCCGCGCTGAACAGGGCGAACAGCGGTACGGCCAACCCGGCCGAGAGCGGACGTACGAGATGTTCGATGTGCTCGCCGGGGGAGTGCTCCTCACCCTCGCGGGTCGTGCAGCGCAGCATCAGGCCCATCGCGACGCCCGCGATCGTGGCGTGGATGCCGCTGTTGTACATCAGCGCCCAGATGACGAGCGCGAGCGGGATGTACACGTACCAGCCGCGTACGCCCTTGCGCAGCAGCAGCCAGAAGACGGCGAGGCCGACGACCGCGCCGGCGAGCGCGGCGAAGTCGAGGCTGTCGGTGAAGAAGACCGCGATGATCAGGATCGCGAAGAGGTCGTCGACCACGGCGAGGGTGAGCAGGAACGCGCGCAGGGCGCTCGGCAGGGACGTGCCGATGACGGCGAGCACGGCGAGTGCGAAGGCGATGTCGGTGGCGGTGGGCACGGCCCAGCCCTGTAGTGAGCCGCCGCCGGTGACGTTGGTGAGCGTGTAGACGAGCGCCGGTACGGCCATCCCGCACAGGGCCGCCACCACGGGCAGCGCGGCCGCCCTGGGGTCCTTGAGGTCGCCGGCGACCAGTTCCCGCTTGAGCTCGATGCCGGCGACGAAGAAGAAGACCGCGAGGAGTCCGTCGGCCGCCCAGTGCGCGATCGACAGGTTCAGGCCGAGGGCCGCGGGGCCGAGGTGGAAGTGGCTGACGCTCTCGTAGCTGTCGTGGATCGCCGGCACGTTCGCCCACACCAGCGCGGTGACCGCGGAGACGAGCAGCAGGACACCGCCGACGGTCTCGGTACGCAGCGCGTTCGCGACGAAGGTCCGCTCGGGCAGGGAGAGCCGGCCGAAGGCCTTGCGGGGGGTGGTGGGGCGGGGCGCGGTCACGAGGGAGGCCTCCGGTCGGTGGGCAGCGTTGAGCACGTTGCCGACCAGACTTCCCGGCGCACCTATTTGGTTGGTTTACCTAAAATACACGGGGAGGAACCCGGTGAATCTCCATGTTAGGCGGGTCAGGGGCACTCGGCGCGCTTGTCGCCGGGTGCCCCCTGACGGCCGTCCTCAGCCCTCGCTGGGGGCCGCGGGCAGCTTCGCCTGGATGAGGTCCATGACGGTGGAGTCCGTCAGAGTCGTCACGTCACCGAGCTTGCGGTTCTCGGCGACGTCCCGCAGCAGACGCCGCATGATCTTGCCGGAACGGGTCTTCGGCAGCTCGGCCACCGGCAGGACCCGCTTCGGCTTGGCGATCGGGCCGAGGGTGGCGCCGACGTGGTTGCGCAGGTCGGCGACGAGGTTCTCGTCCTCGGCGTTCGCCGTGCCGCGCAGGATCACGAAGGCCACGATCGCCTGACCGGTCGTCTCGTCCGCCGCGCCGACGACGGCCGCCTCGGCGACCGACGGGTGGGAGACGAGGGCCGACTCGACCTCGGTGGTGGAGATGTTGTGGCCCGACACGAGCATCACGTCGTCCACCCGGCCCAGCAGCCAGATGTCGCCGTCGTCGTCCTTCTTCGCGCCGTCGCCGGCGAAGTACCTGCTCTCGAAACGTGACCAGTACGTGTCGAGGAACCGCTGGTCGTCGCCCCAGATGGTGCGCAGCATCGACGGCCAAGGCTCGGTGAGGACGAGGTAACCGCCCCCGCCGTTGGGCACTTCCCGGGCCTCGTCGTCGACGACGGTCGCGGAGATGCCGGGCAGCGGCGTCTGCGCGGAACCGGGCTTGGTCGCGGTGACACCGGGCAGCGGCGAGATCATCATCGCGCCGGTCTCGGTCTGCCACCAGGTGTCGACGACGGGCGTCCTGTCGGCCCCGATGTGCTTGCGGTACCACATCCAGGCCTCGGGGTTGATGGGCTCGCCCACGGAGCCGAGGATCCGCAGGGAGGACAGATCGAACTTCGCGGGGATGTCGTCGCCCCACTTCATGAACGTGCGGATTGCCGTGGGCGCGGTGTACAGGATGGTCACCCCGTACTTCTGCACGATCTCCCAGAACCGGCCCTGGTGCGGAGTGTCCGGCGTGCCCTCGTACATGACCTGTGTGGCGCCGTTCGCGAGCGGGCCGTAGACGATGTAGGAGTGCCCGGTGACCCAGCCGACGTCGGCGGTGCACCAGTAGACGTCGGTCTCCGGCTTGAGGTCGAAGACGGCGTGGTGGGTGTACGCGGTCTGCGTGAGGTAGCCGCCGGAGGTGTGCAGGATGCCCTTCGGCTTACCCGTCGTGCCGGACGTGTACAGGATGAACAGCGGGTGCTCGGCGTCGAACGCCTCCGGCGTGTGCTCGGTGGACTGCCGGTCGACGATCTCGTGCCACCACACGTCGTGCGCGTCGTTCCAGGCGACCTCCTGGCCGGTACGGCGGACCACGAGGACGTGCTCGACGTTGTCCACGCGGGCGACCGCGTCGTCGACGGCCGGCTTGAGGGCCGACGGCTTGCCGCGCCGCCAGCCGCCGTCGGTCGTGATGACGACCTTGGCGTCGGCGTCCTGGATGCGGGTCGCGAGCGCGTCCGCCGAGAAGCCGCCGAAGACGACGGAGTGCGCGGCGCCGATCCGGGCGCACGCGAGCATCGCGATCGCCGTCTCGGGAATCATCGGCATGTAGACGGCGACCCTGTCGCCCTTCTGAACGCCCAGCTCCAGCAGGGCGTTCGCGGCCTTGGAGACCTCGTCCTTGAGCTCGGCGTAGGTGATGGCGCGGCTGTCGCCGGGCTCGCCCTCGAAGTGGATGGCGACCCGCTCGCCGTTCCCGGCCTCCACATGGCGGTCCACGCAGTTGTACGCCACATTGAGCTCGCCGTCCTTGAACCACTTGGCGAACGGCGGGTTCGACCAGTCCAGCGTCTCGGTCGGCTCGGTGGCCCAGGTCAGTCGGCGGGCCTGCTCGGCCCAGAAGCCGAGCCTGTCAGCCTTGGCCTGCTCATACGCCTCCGCGGTGACGTTGGCGTTGGCCGCCAGATCCGCGGGGGGTGCGAACCTGCGCTCCTCACGAAGCAGGTTGGAGAGGGAGGAATTCTCGCTCACTGTCCCATCTCCTCCCTCAGCAGGTTGGCCAGGCTTTCGTTGCTCACGACATCTCCCATTCTCAGGATTGTCCGCTGTGTCCCAGGCCACAGCTCATCAGACCCGGGGGCCCGGTGACAAGGGTCGACGGAAAATTGGTTTAGACCTGTGTGTGTGGTGGTGTACGTCGGTTTCGGCGGCCGGGCTCATTCGTACCCACGGACGACGACCGGGCAGAGTTCAGCACCTGTAACGCCTTTCACACTCCGGCCCGAGTACAGGGGAAGCGCCGGGGAGAAGAGGGGAGGAAGGGGCGAGTGCGCGCGGTGACCTCTTTTTGTGGCCCTCGTGTCGCCGACGCCCATACCGCCGCCGATGTGACGGCGAGGTGTCCCCCGCGGCTCTGAAGCAGCACCGCCGTCAGGGGTGAGACCAGGCTCTGCGAACCGGAGACCCTGCCCCAGGGCGCGCCGCGGGCGGGCGGATCAGCACGGCCGCCCGCAACGCGCCTTCCCGCGCGTCACACCGGCACATCCGCCGCCCGCACATGGTCGAACACCTCGTCCGCGCCCGTTCCGGTGAGCAGGTACGCCTGGGCCTCTCCCACGTGGAAGTACATTCCGTGCAGTTCCAGCGCCCCTTCTCGCCGGGCCCGCACCACCGACTCGTGGGCGGACAGATGCTCCAACTGCTGGACCACGTTGGTCAGACAGAGCTGCTCGGCCGCGTCGGCGGGTTCCCGTCCGGACAGCCGGGCCCACGGCCGGTCGTCGGCGGCCATGCGTTCCAGGCTCGGCAGCCCGTGCCGCAGCCACCGCTTGAGCGGCGTCTGGGCGCCGCCGGGCTCGGAGTTGAGCAGCGCCTGCATCGCCCCGCATCCAGAGTGCCCGCACACCGTGATGGAGCGCACCTTCAGCACGTCCACCGCGTACTCGATCGCGGCCGCCACCGAGTCGTCGCCGCTCTCCTGGCCGGGCAGCGGAACGAGGTTGCCCACGTTGCGCACCACGAAGAGGTCGCCCGGACCACTGGAGGTGATCATCGAGGTGACGAGGCGCGAGTCGGCGCAGGTGAGGAAGAGCTGGGACGGCCGCTGACCCTCACGCGCCAGCCGGGCCAGCTCACCCCGCACGTGGGGTGCGGTGTGGCGCTGGAACGCGCTGATGCCACGCGCCAGATCGTGACCGCTCGCCCCACCGGGCGTACCGGCTCTGCCCGCATGCCCCTCGTGGGGTGGCGAGGGCTGCGGGCGGTCGCACCGGTGGTTGCGCCACGGTGTCCAGGGGCGACAGCGGCAGCCGGCTGCGCCGGTGGCCGACTCGGCGTCCGCGGCCTCGGTCGTGAGGTCGGCCGCGTTTCCCGGCTCGGCGGTCCGGACCCCGGCGCGGCGGCCGATGAGCTCGACGGAGCCGCCTCGCGCGGTGTGCGTGTTCTGCCAGTCCTGCAGCGACTCGTACGCCGCGTGGTCCATGAACGACCCGCCCAACTCCACCACGACCTGGGCGCCCTGGGGCACGAGATGCAGGGCCCGGCTGAGCCGGGGAACCGCGAGGAACGTCAGCTGTCCTCGTACGTGTACGTGATGGACTCCTTCCCTCTCTTCGTGCGTGATGTGGGTGCGCGTGAGGCGGTGCAGGGCGACGGCGACGGCCACGGCGATGCCGAGCGTGACGCCCTCCAGGACGCCGAGGAGGACCACACCGAGTGTGGTGACGGCGTACACCGGCACTTCTCGGTGGCGGGTCACCGTGCGGATGTGGTGCAGGGACACCATCTGGATGCCGACGGCCATCACCAGGGCGGCGAGTGAGGCGAGCGGGATGAGCTCCAGGATCGGGACCATCAGCAGCGCGGCGACTACTACGAGAACGCCGTGCAACATCGTGGAGTTCCGGCTGACGGCACCGGCGTGGACGTTCGCCGAACTGCGCACGGCGACGCCCGCGACGGGAAGTCCGCCGAGCGAACCGGAGACGATGTTGGCGGCGCCCTGCCCGAGCAGTTCGCGGTCAAGGTTGGAGCGGCCGACGCCGGCGGGCAGGGCGGGGCGGCCGGCCACCAGCTTGTCCACGGCGACCGCGCCGAGCAACGACTGCACACTGCACACCAGCGTGGTGGTGAGCACGGCGGCGACCAGACCGAGCACCGGCCCCTCGGGAAGTCCGGCCAGGGCGTGGCTGCGCCAGGACGGCAGGTCGACCTTGGGCAGGGTGAGCCCGGCCAGCGAGGCGGCGGCGGAGGCCCCGGCGACGGCGACGAGCGCGGCCGGGATCCTGCGGAGCAGTCGCCCTGCCCGGCCGGGGATCCGGGGCCAGAGCAGGAGCAGGACAAGAGTCAGCGCGCTCACCGACACGGCGGCCGGATGCAGGCCCGCCAACTGGGCGGGCAGCGCACGCACGTTGTCGAGGACGGAGCTCTGCGGGGTGCCGCCGAGAACGATGTGCAACTGGGCGACGGCGATGGTGACGCCGATGCCGGCGAGCATGCCGTGCACGATCGCGGGGCTGACGGCGAGGGCGCCGCGGGCCACGCGCAGGCAGCCGAGGCCGAGTTGGGCGAGGCCTGCCAGGACGGTGATGGCGCAGGTCGTCCGCCAGCCGTAGCGCTGGATGAGGTCGGCGGTGACCACGGTCAGTCCGGCGGCCGGGCCGCTGACCTGGAGCGGGGCGCCGCCGAGCCGGCCGGCGACGATGCCTCCGACAGCGGCGGCGACGAGTCCGGCCTGCAGGGGTGCGCCGGTGGCGAGGGCGATGCCGAGGGACAGGGGCAGGGCGATCAGGAAGACCGCGATCGAGGCCGACACGTCGGCGCCCGCGACACGGAAGCGGCGGGAGGGGGACGGCGGCGGGTTGTGGGGTTGTCGGATGCTCTCCGGCCGAATCGAGTCGGCGGCGCGAGTGGGGACGCAGGCTGACATTTGTTTCCCGTCTCCTCCGGGGCAGCGCGGTCGCGATCTGGTGGTCCCCCGATGGCGGGGGGTCGGGTCGGCGGCCGTGGGTCACGGCGTGCAGCGGCGGGATGAATCAACGCTCAGTAAACGGATCGTAATGCAGAGTAAAGAGCGAGCATAGACTTTCCTGGCAAATGGGTGAATAGGTAACTCCAGAGAGTGAAGCGGCTCTTTGATCGGCTTGTCGTACTAATTCCTTCTCGGTCCCGTGCGAGCTTGACGGCCACAACACGCCCTCACCGGCGTCGGCCCGAGAGAAGGAAGTAGGTGGGCGGAACATGGCCGCCATCCAGAGGATCGCCGCGGGCGCCGTGGTCGCCGCGGTGTGTGCCGCGTCCCTCGCCGGCTGCGGGATCGGAAGCGACGGTTCCAAGGAAGCAGCGGCAGGGCCACCGAAGGCGAAGCCGGCCCAGGCGCCGCCCAAGAAAGTCGTCCGCCTGATCGGCGACGGCTCCACCTCGTACACCGGAGCCCAGCCCCACCTGCCCAGACCCGAACGCCTCACGCCGGGCCAGAAGCCCCCGCAGTTCGTGGTGTTCTCCTGGGACGGCGCCGGCGAGGACGGCCAGAAGCTGTTCTCCCACTTCCGCAAGGTCGCCAAAGCGAACAACGCGACAATGACGTACTTCCTCAGCGGCGTGTACATGCTCCCGGAGGAGAAGCGCGACCTGTACAGGCCGCCGCAGCACTCACCGGGCCGCTCCGACATCGGCTTCAACGACGAGCGGGGCATCGCCGAGACCGCGAAGCAGCTGCGCATGGCGTGGCTGGAGGGCAACGAGATCGGCACCCACTTCAACGGCCACTTCTGCGGCAGCGGCGGAGGGGTCGGCGAGTGGTCGGTGGAGGACTGGAAGGACGAGATCGCCCAGGCCAAGCACTTCGTGAAGTCCTGGAAGACCAACGCCGGCCTGAAGAACGCCTCCCCGCTGCCCTTCGACTACGACAAGGAGCTCATCGGCGCCCGCACGCCCTGCCTGGAGGGCCAGAAGAACTTCATGAAGGCAGCCCGCGAGCTGGGTTTCCGCTACGACACCAGCGGTGTCAACAACCAGGTCTGGCCGAAGAAGAAGGACGGCCTGTGGGATCTGTCCATGCAGCTCGTGCCGTTCCCCGGGCACTCCTTTGAGCAGCTGACGATGGACTACAACTTCATGGTCAACCAGTCGGGCACCAGGACCCAAGGTGACCCCGCCAAGCACGACTTCTGGGGCGACCAGATGCGCGACGGCCTCCTTGCGGGCTTCCACCGGGCCTACGACGGCAACCGCGCGCCCCTGATCATCGGCAACCACTTCGAGTCCTGGAACGGCGGCACCTACATGCGGGCCGTCGAGGAGGTCATCGAGCGGGTCTGCAACAAGCCCGACGTGCGCTGCGTGTCCTTCCGGCAGCTCGCCGACTGGCTGGACGCCCAGGACCCGAAGACCCTCCAGCAGCTGCGCTCCCTGACGGTCGGCGAGGCCCCGAAGCAGAGCTGGGCGTCCTTCCTGTCGGGTGGACGCCCGGCCCCGGCCCCGAAGGGTGTGCCCGGGGCGCCGACGGCCAAGCGGCAGTAGCCGTCAGGCGGTTCGGCGGGTGTTGGCAGGGGCCGGCGGGTGCTGCGAGCAGTAACCGTCAGGCGGTTGCCACGACACTCTCGCCGAGCACGAAGGAGGGGTCGACCTGCGCTGCCAGGTCGGCCCCGGTGCGCTCGTTGCCCCAGGACTGGGCGTTCTTCAGGTGGAAATGCACCATCTGGCGCGTGTAGCGCTCCCAGTCCCGCAGCTCGTACGTAGCGTCGGCGGCCGACCGCAACCGGCTCAGGGCGCGGTGGTTGGCGTCCTCCAGGAGCTCGAACCGGGGCGGCCGGCCCTTCTCCAGGGCGCGCACCCAGTCCGAGTGCCCCACCGTCACGAGCAGGTCGTCCCCGACCTCGGCGCGCAGGAAAGCGAGGTCGTCGTCGCCCTGCACCTTGTTGCCGACGACCTTCAGGGTGACGCCGAAGCCGTGGGCGTACTCCTTGTACTGGCGGTAGACGGAGACTCCCTTCCGGGTCGGTTCGGCGACGAGGAACGTGATGTCGAAGCGGGTGAACATGCCGGAGGCGAAGGAGTCCGAGCCTGCCGTCATGTCCACCACCACGTACTCGTCCGGGCCGTCGACGAGGTGGTTCAGGCACAGCTCCACCGCTCCGGTCTTGGAGTGGTAGCAGGCGACGCCCAGGTCGGCGTCGGTGAAGGGGCCGGTGACCATCAAACGGACGATGCCACCGTCGAGTTCCACCGGCCGGGCGCAGGCGTCGTACACCGGGTTGTCCTCGCGCACCCGCAGCAGCCGCGAGCCCTCGCCGGGGGGCGTCGTCTTGATCATCGTCTCGCTCGAGACGATGCGCGGGTTGGAGCCGCGCAGATAGTCCTTGATCAAGGGCAGCCGCTCACCCATCGCGGGCAGCGCGGCCGCCTCCGCCTCGTCCAGGCCGAGCGCCGGGCCCAGGTGCTGGTTGATGTCGGCGTCGACGGCGACGACCGGCGCCCCGGTGGCCGCGAGGTGGCGGATGAAGAGGGAGGACAGGGTGGTCTTGCCGCTGCCGCCCTTCCCGACGAAAGCAATTTTCATGTTCACCAAGGGTAGTGGCTCGATAGCTGTAGGTGGCAGGCGGGCGTGAAGAAGACCACTCCTTCGTGGGGTGGGCGCCCGGGCTGCGTAGGGTCGTACTTATGAGTACGACAGGGGCGACCGCCGATCCGCTCGCTGCCCTGGGCTCGCTGCCCGGTGTGGCCGAGTCCGTGGAATCCATGCGCAAGGCCGTGGACCGGGTCTACGGACACCGGGTCATGCGGCGCCGCAGCAACGAGATCACCTCCGAGGCCGCCCTGCGCGGCGCGCGCGGCTCGGGGGCGCTGTCCGGCGCGGACTGGGCTCTGGAGGAGGTGCGCCGACGCACCGACTTCAGCGGCGACGACGAGGCGCGCGTCATGGGCGGCGCCCTGCGGCTGACCGCCGAGGCGGGGCAACTGCTGTCCATCTGGCGGCAGTCGCCGCTGCGGGTCCTGGCCAGGCTGCACCTGGTGGCCGCCGCGACCGCGGGCGACGAGGTGGGACGCCCGCGTCAGGCGGGTGAACCGGTCGACGAGCCGCTCATCGAGCTGCCGCTGCCGAGCGCGGCAGAGGTCTCCGGCCGCCTCGAAGGGCTTTCCGAACTGATCATCGCGGGCGGTTCGGCACCCGCTCTGATCACGGCCGCCGTCGTGCACGGCGAACTCCTCGCCCTGCGCCCCTTCGTCTCCCACAACGGTCTGGTCGCGCGCGCGGCCGAACGCATCGTCCTGGTGGGCAGCGGCCTTGACCCGAAGTCCGTCTGCCCGCCGGAGGTCGGTTACGCCGAACTGGGCCGCGCGGCCTACCTGGCGGCGCTCGACGGTTATGTCTCCGGCTCCCCGCAGGGCATGGCCGCCTGGATCGCCCACTGTGGCCGGGCGGTCGAACTGGGGGCCCGCGAGTCGATGGCGGTGTGCGAGGCGCTGCAGCGCGGGGCTGCCTAGGGGGGTCCGGCAGGTCCCGAAAATCCCCCGGAAAAGGGTTGCGGCGGTACGAGAATTCGTACCGCCGCTGGCATGTCCACCGGGGTACCAAGCGTCCTCGAATGGTGCCCATCAGGTCGGGAACTTTGCCCGTCCCTGGTGCGGCTGGCCCGTAATCGACGGGTCGACGTCGCGTGGGTGCCCGGTGTCCATGCTCGGTCCGTGGGGCCAAATTGCGTTCTTAAGGTGATCCTTTCGGATGTCCTTGGTCTCGCGGGCCGTTAACCCCTTTGTACTCCTGGACCGGAGCAAGCGGAAGCCCAGGCAACACTTCTTTACTTTTAGTGTCAAACGGACATTAAGCGGGTCGTGGCATGGTCAGGCCGGAGCGGCGCGGCGCCGGCTGGCGTACCAGACGAGGCCCGCGGTGGCCGCCGCGGCGCCTACCGCCGCGACCGCGACGAGCGCCGGACGGGGCGGGACGGAGAAGGCGGGCAGCCGCTTCTTGAGCCGGACCGGCCGGTGGAAATCCAGAATCGGCCACCCGCGCGCGAGCGCCTCACGACGCAGCGCGCGGTCGGGATTCACCGCGTGGGGGTGACCGACGGACTCCAGCATCGGCAGGTCGGTCGCCGAGTCGCTGTAGGCGTAGCAGCCCGCGAGGTCGTACCCCTCCGACTCGGCCAGTTCCCTGATCGCCTCGGACTTCGTCGGTCCGTACGCGTAGTACTCCACCTCCCCGGTGAAGCAGCCGTCGTCGCCCACCACCATGCGGGTGGCCACCACGCGGTCCGCGCCCAGCATCTCGCCGATCGGCTCGACCACCTCGGCACCGGACGTGGACACGATGACGACGTCGCGCCCAGCGGTGTGGTGCTCCTCGATGAGGGAGGCGGCCTCGTCGTAGATGATCGGGTCGATGAGCTCGTGGAGCGTCTCGGCGACGATCTCTCTGACCTGCTGGACGTTCCAGCCGCGCACGAGTGCGGACAGGTACTCGCGGGTCCGCTCCATCTGGTCGTGGTCCATGCCACCCACCAGGAAGACGAACTGGGCATATGCGGTACGCAAGGCGGCCCTGCGGTTGATCAGCCCGCCTTGGTAGAAGGACTTGCTGAAGGTGAGCGTGCTCGACTTCGCAATGACCGTCTTGTCCAGGTCAAAGAAGGCCGCTGTGCGGGGCAAGGAGTGGTTTTCCACAACCATGAGCATAGGCGCAGCCCATTCGGCGTAAGGTGGGCGTGTGGGTTTGCCTGAGAGGCCTCTCGGGTACACCATGGAAGTCACGGATCGTTCGCGACCGTGCTAACCCGGTCCGACTCCTCCCCCCCCGAGTCGGCCGTGGAGACGACCCCCGCTCTCCCCCCCGGCGGGGGTCGTCGCATGTCCGGGTGGGTTTTTTCCCTTCACCAAGCGGCCGCAGGGCCGTGTTGAGGCGGCTGCGGCCGCCTCTTTGGCATACCCATGATCCCTCACGCTCTGTAGTCGTCACGCTGCTCTGCGGAAGTCGCACAGCGGGTGGTACAGCGGTCACCGGTTTGGGTGACGGCGATATTCACAGCCGTTGAGTTGTCCACAGATATCGACCAAGATCCACAAGATTTCCGGGATCCCTGCACCGTGATTCCCACGCATCCGGCTCGCACCGAGTTCATGGCTGGTTCCGGTTTGTCGGGCGCGTTTGGCCGGTCGGTATCGGCCGTTCATATGGAGGCCGGTTGCCGGTTCTTCACACGTTTGGGAATCGCGGGGCCGTGGTGGCCCCGCGGAAGGGGGATGGACACCGTGGCCGCAGCCGTCACACACGATCCGCCGCCCGCCGCCGGAGGCCGGCAGGGCAAGCCGTTGATCGTGACCGAAGACACCGAACTGCTCGACGATCTGCTGCGCCTGTGCGCGGCAGCCGGCGCCACACCCGAGGTCCACCACGGGGTGCCGGACAACAGAGGCAACTGGGAGGCCGCGCCCCTCGTGCTGGTCGGCGACGACGCCGCACGGCGCGTCCGCGGGGCCGCACGCAGGCGCGGAGTGGTCCTGGTCGGCCGCGACCAGGACGACCCCGGTGTCTGGCAGCGGGCCGTCGAAATCGGCGCCGACCACGTCCTGATGCTGCCCGACGGCGAGCAGTGGCTGGTCGACCGCATCGCCGACGTCGCCGAAGGCACCGGCCGGCCCGCCCTCACCGTCGGCGTCATCGGCGGCCGGGGCGGGGCCGGAGCGTCCACGCTCGCCTGCGCGCTCGCCGTCACCTCCGCGCGTGAGGGACTGCGCACGCTCCTCGTGGACGCCGATCCTCTGGGCGGCGGACTCGACGTACTCCTCGGCGGCGAGAGCGCAGAAGGCCTGCGCTGGCCCGCGTTCGCCGCCTCGCGCGGCCGGGTCGGCGGCGGCGCCCTGGAGGAGTCGCTACCGCGTCTGCACTCCCTGCGGGTGCTGAGCTGGGACCGCGGCGACTGCGTCGCCGTCCCGCCCCAGGCCGTCCGGGCGGTGCTGGCCGCGGCCAGGCGCCGGGGCGGGACGGTCGTCGTCGACCTGCCACGCCGTATCGACGACGGCGTCGCCGAAGTTCTCGCCCAGCTCGACATGGGGCTCCTCGTGGTCCCCTCGGAGCTGCGTGCCGTCGCCGCGGCGGGCCGGGTGGCCTCCGCCGTCGGCATGGTCCTGCGGGACCTGAGGGTCGCCGTCCGCGGGCCGTACACCCCCGGGCTCGACGACCGCGAGGTGGCCCGGCTGCTCGGACTGCCCCTGGCCGGCGAGGTGCCGGTGGAGTCCACGCTGCAGCGTCCGCACGGGAGCCAGGCGCCTCCGGGCGCGGCCGCGCGGGGGCCGCTGGCGCGCTTCTGCAGGCAGTTCTGGGAGCGGGCGTTGATGGAGGCGGGTGCCGCGTGAGTACGTTCTCCGACCTTGAGGACCTCGATGAGGTCGCCGCTGGGCGGGGCGGTGGCCCGGTGAGTGGGGTGTCCGGGCGGTGGGTGGCCGGTGGGGTTGCGTCTGAGCCGGGGCTGGGCGGTGGGGTTGTGTCCGAGTCTGGGCCGGCTGGTGGGGCTGTGTCCGCGCGGTGGGTGTCTGGTGGGGATGCGTTCGGGAGGGTGTCGGGCGGTGGCGTTGCGTCCGAGTCGGGGCCGACTGGCGGGGTTGCTTCCGCGCGGTGGGTGTCTGGTGGGGATGTGCACGAGCCGGGGCTGGGTGGTGGGGCTGCCTCCGGGCGGTGGCCGGCCGGCGGCATGGCTTCCGCAGGGGCGAGCAGTGCGGATCTTTCGCGGGGGCTGCTCGACGGGGTGCGGCAGTGGCTGGTCGAGAGCGGGGCCGAACCGACACCCGCGCGCGTGGCACAGGCGTTGCGGGAACAGGGCCGGGTGCTCGGAGACGCGGAAGTCCTCGGCGCTGCCGAACAGTTGCGGTCCGAGCTGGTCGGAAGCGGCCCCCTGGAACCGCTGCTCGCCGACCCGTCGGTGACCGACGTACTGGTGTCGGCCCCCGACCGGGTCTGGGTGGACCGTGGCGGTGGCCTTGAGCTGACCACCGTCTCCTTCCCGGACGCGGCTGCCGTACGACGGCTCGCGCAGCGCCTGGCCTCGGTGGCCGGACGCCGGCTCGACGACGCGCGGCCCTGGGCCGACGCCCGGCTGCCCGACGGGACCCGGCTGCACGCGGTGCTGCCCCCGGTCGCCGTCGGCTGCACCTGCCTGTCCCTGCGGGTCGTACGGCCGCGGGCGTTCACACTCGACGAGCTCATGGCGGCGGGCACCGTGCCGCCGGGCGGGGACCGGTTGCTGCGGGCGCTGCTCAGGGCACGGCTGTCCTTCCTCATCAGCGGCGGCACGGGCAGTGGCAAGACGACGTTGCTGAGCGCCCTGTTGGGGCTCGTCGGGCCGGACGAGCGGATCGTGCTCGCCGAGGACTCGGCGGAACTCAGGCCGGACCATCCGCACGTCGTACGGCTGGAGAGCAGACCCGCCAACCAGGAGGGCGCGGGCCTCGTCACGCTCGAGGACCTGGTCCGGCAGGCGCTGCGGATGCGGCCGGACCGGCTGGTCGTGGGGGAGGTGCGCGGGCCCGAAGTGGTGCATCTGCTGGCCGCGTTGAACACCGGCCACGAGGGCGGCTGCGGGACCGTGCACGCGAACGCGGCAGCCGATGTGCCGGCCCGTCTGGAGGCGCTGGGTACGGCCGCCGGGCTCGACCGGGCCGCCCTGCACAGCCAGTTGGCGGCCGCGCTGTCGGTCGTACTGCACCTCGTGCGCGACCGGACAGGACGGCGCCGGATCGCCGAGGTGCACGTGCTGGAGCGGGATCCGACGGGGTTGGTGCGGACGGTGCCGGCGCTGCGATGGAGCGCGGAGGGGTTCGCCTACGAGCGGGGGTGGGAGCGGTTGCGGGGATTGATTCGGGATGACTGCGGCTGGCGCGATGCGGGAGAGGGGTGTGGTTCGTCCGGGGCAGGCGAGTTGACGGGCTTGCCGACGCGGGTGAACGGACTGGCTGTGGAGGGGGCGGGGTGGTGAGCGGAATGAGCGGAATCAGTGGAATGAGCGAGATGGACGGGATGTCGATGGGGGCGGCTGTGGTGTGTGCCGGGGCTGCTGTCTGGCTGTTCGGTGGGCGGCATTCGGGTGCGCGGCGGGCGCAGTTGCTGCTCGCGGGTGGTGGGGTGGTGGGGGCCGGGCCGCCCGCGTGGGGGCAAATGGCTCGAGGGCTGCGGCGGATTCGGAGGCGGCTGCGCGCCGAGTGGTGGGCGCTGGCCGTAGGGCTGGCGCTGGCGGTGTGGGGCTCCTCTGTGCTGCCGGTCGTCGCGGGGGCGGCCGGGGTGCCGTTGCTGCGGCGGGTTCGGCTGGCGAGTGAGACACGGCGCGCCCGTGAGCGACGAGGTGACGCGGTGATCGCGTTGTGCGGGGCGCTCGCGGGGGAGGTGCGGGCCGGGCGGCAGCCCGGGGAGGCGTTGCTGCGGGCGGTTCGGGAGGCCGGTGGGCTCGGTGACGTGCGGGCGGGGGAGGTGCGGGATTACGGCGCGCTGGATCGCGTGCCGACAGGGGCGCGAGGCGTCGGCGGGCCTGGTGACGTGAGGTCGGGGGTGCGGGAACCGAAGGGGTTCGGTCGTGTGCGGGCAGGAGTGCCGGACGTCGGTGGGCTCGCAGGTCTCGGTGGGCTCGGTGAGGCTGAGGCGGCGGTGTTGGCGGCGGCGCGGTTCGGCGGTGATGTCCCGGCCGCGCTCGCTGGTGCCGCGCGAGAGCCGGGTGCCGAGGGGTTGTTGGGGCTTGCGGCTTGCTGGCGGGTTGCGGTGGACCAGGGCGCGGGACTCGCGGCCGGGCTCGACCGACTCGAAGGGGCATTGCGCGCAGAGCGTGATCAACGGGCCGACCTGCGGGCGCAGCTGGCGGGCGCCCGCTCGACGGCGGTGATGCTTGCCGGCCTGCCGGTCCTCGGCCTCGCTCTCGGTACGGCCCTTGGTGCGGACCCGCTGCACGTACTGCTGCACACCGGGGCGGGACTGGGCTGCCTGTTGGCCGGTGGCCTGCTGGAAGGGCTGGGGATGTGGTGGGCGATGCGGATCGTGCGGGGAGCGGAGGCGGTGTGAGGGCTACGGCTGAGGAAGCGGACGGTCGGCCGCAAGGAAAGGGCGGCGCGGAAGCGGGCCGAGGCCGAGGGGCGGGGCGGCAGGGCGCCGGCTGGGCGGGCCGACGCGCCGGAGGTCGGCGGGGTGCCGCCATGCCCGGTGGGCGTCGGCCGAGGGCGGACGTCGTGGAAGAAGTGGGAGTCGGCAGAGGTCTCGGGAGGGAGACGGTGGCGTGAGTGCGGAAGTTGTCCACAGGCTGGGGGTGACCGTGGGGATGGTGCTCGTCCTCGGATGGCTGGTGCGGTGGCTGGAGTCGGTGCGGCGGGAGCGGAGGGTACGGCAGCGGTTGGCCGGGCTGTTGGCGACGGTCGGGGAGCCGTCCAAGGGGCCGCGCATCGACGCGCGGGACGTCGCTCGGCGATGGCTGCCGATGGTGGGGGTGGCGTGTGCCGGGTGGCTGCTGGTCGGTGGGGTTGCCGGTGCGGTGATGGGGTTGGCTGCCGCGGTCGGGCTGTGGCGTTGGCGGCTCCGGCAGGCGGCGGCCGGCACCGAGGCGGAGAGTGACGCCCGAGAGGCGGCTCGACAACTCCCCCTCGCCGCTGACCTCTTGGCGGCCTGCATCGCGGCGGGCGCCGGTCCCGTGGTCGCGGCGCAGGCCGTCGGTGAAGCCCTTGGCGGTCCTGTCGGAGAAGGGCTGGCGCGGGGCGCCGCGGAGGTGCGGCTCGGCGGCGAACCGCGCGAGGCCTGGCGAAGGCTCGCCTCGACCCCGGGCGCCGGAACCCTGGCGCGACTGCTGGAACGGGCCGGCGTCTCCGGGCTCCCCGCGGCCGGACCGGTGGCCAGGCTCGCCGCTGACGCCCGCGCCGACTGGACGCGTGAGGCGACGGCACGGGCGCGCAGGGCGGCCGTCATGGTCGCCGCGCCGGTCGGGCTGTGCTTCCTGCCCGCGTTCATCGCGGTGGGCGTGCTGCCCGTGGTCATCGGGCTGGCGGGCGGGGCGCTGGGAGGAGGTGGTGGATGAGGAGGGGCGAAAGCGACGGCAAGTAGGGGGCGTGGGCCGCGAGTGGTCGACGCACGGCAGGTAGTCAGCTGGTCAACGGAACGGAACCTCACGGGGGTCGAGATGTACAAGGCGGTACGGGCGCGGCTGCGTGCCCAGGTGTGCAGGGCACGGGCGGCGCGGAGGGACGCGGGGATGGTCACCTCCGAGTACGCGATGGGCATCGTCGCGGCGGTGGCGTTCGCGGTGGTGCTCTACAAGGTGGTGACGAGCGGCCAGGTCAGTGCGGAACTGCAGAGCATCGTGAAGCAGGCCCTCGATGCGCAGATGTGAGCGGGAGACGGACCGGGGGTTCGTCACGGCCGAGTCGGCCATGGTGTTGCCGGTGTTGGTGATCTTCGCAATGGCGCTGGTGTGGGGGCTGCTCGTGGTGGCCGCGCAGATCCAGTGCGTGGACGCGGCGCGGACCGGCGCCCGCGCGGCGGCCCGACAGGACCCGGCCGACGCGGTCGTCGAGATCACTCGGGAGACCGCGCCGCGCGGCGCGACGGTCACCGTCAGCCGGGAGGGGGACCAGGTGCGGGTCGCGGTCGTGGCGAAGCCGCCGGCGCTGCACGGACTGCCCTTCGAGGTGCGGGAGGAGGCCGTGGCGTTGGTGGAGGAGACGGTGGCGGAGGCGAGATGAGCGGCCGTTCCCAGGAGCAGAGGCAGAAGAGGCGGAAGCAGGGTCAGCAACGGAAGCAGGAGCAGAGGCAGGGCCAGAAGCCGAAGGAGGAGCGGAGGCAGGGCCAGAAACGGAAGCAGGAGCAGAGGCAGGGGCGGCAACAAGGGCCGGGTCCCGGGGCCTGGCGGGTCGATCGTGGTGCGTGGCGGTCTGATCGGGGATCCGCCACGGTGTGGAGCGTCGGGATGATCGCCGTGCTGTGCGTGGTGTTCGGGGTGGTCCTGGCCATGGGGCAGGTCGTCGTGATCCGGCATCGCGCGGCCGGCGGTGCGGATCTGGCGGCGCTCGCGGCGGCGGACCACTGGTGGGACGGCGGCACGGCGGCCTGCGCCCGGGCGGACCGGGTGGCGCGAGCCCAGGGCACGCGGCTGGTGCGCTGTGTTCTCGTGGGCGAGACCTCGGACGTGACGGCGGCGTCGGGACGAGGGCTGTTCTCGGCGGAGGTCAGAGCGCGGGCGGGACCTCCGGGGCCACCGGTTCCGCAGACGCCTCCGGCTCCCCAGTCGCCTCCGAAGCAGAACCGACCACAGCAGCCTCTCCAGTCGTCCCAGGTCCCTCCGGAGCAGCATCCGCGGCGGCAGCATCCTTCCCCGCTTCCCCAGGTGCCCCCCGCAACAGCACCGTGAGCAACCGCACAGCACCCCTCTTGTGCAGCGGGTCGTTGCCGTTGCCGCACTTGGGGGACTGGATGCAGGACGGGCAGCCGGAGTCGCACTCGCAGGAGGCGATGGCCTCGCGGGTGGCCGTCAGCCACTCGCGGGCGGTGTGGAAGGCGCGCTCAGCGAAGCCCGCGCCGCCGGGATGGCCGTCGTAGACGAACACGGTCGGGAGGAGCGTGTCGGGGTGCAGAGGGATGGACACGCCGCCGATGTCCCAGCGGTCGCAGGTGGCGAAGAGGGGCAGCATGCCGATCGACGCGTGCTCGGCGGCGTGCAGGGCGCCGCCGAGGATCTCCGGGTTGATGCGGGCGGCGTCCAGCTGGTCCTCGGTGACCGTCCACCACACGGCACGCGTGCGCAGCGTACGAGGAGGGAGGTCGAGTTTCGTCTCGCCCAGTACTTCCCCGGTGATGAGTCGTCGGCGCAGGAAGGAGACCACTTGGTTGGTGACCTCGACGGAGCCGTAGCACAGGCGGCCCTCGCCCCACGGGATCTCGACGTCCGTCTCCAGGACGGAGATGGAGGTGGTGTCGCGGGCGACCGTGGAATACGAAGGGCTCGCCTGCTCGACCAGGGCGACGGAGTCCTCCAGGTCGAGTGAGCGCACCAGGTACGTACGGCCCTGGTGCAGGTGGACCGCGCCCTCGTGCACGGTCGAGTGAGCGGCGCCTTCGTCGACCGTGCCCAGGAGGCGGCCGGTGCCGGCTTCGACGACCTGGATCGGTGGGCCGCCCTCCCCGCGGATGTCGGTCAGGTCGGCGGCCCGCTCCCGGCGCGTCCAGTGCCAGGCCTTCGTACGGCGGCGCAGCAGTTTCGCGGCCTCCAGCTGCGGGAGCAGTTCCTTGCACGCCGGACCGAACAGCTCCAGGTCGTCGTCCGTCAGCGGCAGTTCGGCGGCGGCCGCGCACAGGTGGGGGGCGAGCACGTACGGGTTGTCGGGGTCGAGGACGGTGGACTCGACGGGCTGGTCGAACAGAGCTTCGGGGTGGTGGACGAGGTAGGTGTCCAGCGGGTCGTCCCGGGCGACCAGCACGGCCAGCGCCCCCTGCCCGGCGCGTCCGGCGCGGCCCGCCTGCTGCCACAGGGAGGCGCGTGTGCCCGGGTAGCCGGAGATGAGGACGGCGTCGAGGCCGGAGACGTCGATGCCCAGTTCGAGAGCGGTCGTCGCGGCGAGGCCGAGGAGTTCGCCGGAGTGGAGGGCCTGTTCGAGGGCACGGCGTTCCTCGGGGAGGTAGCCGCCGCGGTACGCCGCGACACGCCGGGCCAGGGAGCGGTCGACCTCGGCGAGGCGTTCCTGGGCGATCACCGAGATGAGCTCGGCTCCGCGCCGGGAGCGGACGAAGGCGACCGTGCGCACACCCTGGACGGCGAGGTCGGTCAGCAACTCGGCGGTCTCGGCGGTGGCGGTACGGCGGACGGGCGCGCCCTTCTCGCCCTGCATCTCGGTGAGCGGGGGCTCCCAGAGGGCGAACACCAGTTCGCCGCGCGGGGAGGCGTCGTCGGCGACCTCGACCACCGGGAGGCCGGTGAGGCGGCCGGCGGCCACCGAGGGCTGGGCGGCGGTCGCGGAGGCCAGCAGGAACACGGGCGAGGCGCCGTAGCGGGCGCACAGGCGGCGCAGGCGGCGCAGCACCTGGGCGACGTGGGAGCCGAAGACGCCGCGGTAGGTGTGGCACTCGTCGACGACGACGTACTTCAGCGACTTCAGGAAGGAGGACCAGCGAGGGTGTGACGGAAGTATGCCCCGGTGGAGCATGTCGGGGTTGGTCAGCACGTAGTTGGCGTACTGGCGGACCCATTCGCGTTCTTCCACCGGCGTGTCGCCGTCGTAGACCGCGGGACGCACGGAATGGCCGAGCGGTTGTGAAAGTTCCTTCACGGAACGGCACTGATCCGCTGCAAGGGCCTTTGTGGGCGCCAGGTAGAGGGCGGTGGCCCCCCGGCCATTCGGGGCCTCGGAGCCTCCCAGAAGGGCCGACAGGACCGGGACGAGGTATGCCAGGGACTTCCCGGAGGCCGTGCCGGTGGCGACGACCACGGATTCGCCGTCCAGGGCGTACTCGGCGGCGCGAGCCTGGTGCGCCCAGGGGTGTTCGATGCCGCAGGCCTGCACCGCGGCGATGATCTCCGGACGGATCCGGTCCGGCCAGACGGCATGACGGCCCTCACGTGGGGGCAAGTGCTCCGTATGAGTGATGCGCGAAGCCCGGCTCGGCCCCGCGGCGAGCCGGTCCAGGACCGTGCTCGGCGAGAGCCGGGAGACGGGCTGTGCCGAGGGTCGATCGGATCGGTGATTCTTGGCCATCGGCACCGAGTGTGTCACTGGCGTGACGGACAATGGGACCAAGGCGTCGTGCACGCCTGCCGGTAAGTGATTGAATGCCATCGCGGCTGGCGAACCGTCCTGGGAGCTTCAAGCCGAGGTGTCCCAAGGGGCGACCGCTCGATAGCAAGGTGCTGGAGGATCCGTGGACCTGTCTCTGTCGACCGAGACCATCGGCGATCGCACGATCGTCAGGGTCGGTGGCGAAATCGACGTATATACCGCGCCCAAGCTGCGCGAGCAGCTGGTCGAGCTGGTGAATGACGGCAGTTTCCACCTTGTCGTCGACATGGAGGGCGTGGACTTCCTCGACTCCACCGGGCTCGGCGTACTGGTCGGCGGACTGAAGCGGGTGCGTGCCCATGAGGGCTCGCTGCGCCTGGTCTGCAACCAGGAGCGCATTTTGAAGATCTTCCGTATCACCGGCCTCACCAAGGTGTTCCCGATTCACACCTCGGTCGAGGAAGCGGTGGCGGCAACCGACTGACCACCGATCCGGGTGCGGGCCCAGGTCCGTACCCGGGACGGCAGAAGTTGACAAGGGGGTCCGGCCGCTCGGCAGTCCGGTCCCCCCACAGCACGCCCGTAGTTCCGAGGGGGATGCATGGCCACCGTTGAGCTCCGCTTCAGCGCGCTGCCCGAGCACGTCCGGACCGCCCGACTGGTGGCGGCAGCGGTGGCGCGCAGGGCCGGAGTGGACGAGGCCGTTCTCGACGAGGTCAGACTCGCTGTCGGCGAGGCCTGCACCCGTGCCGTCGGACTGCACCAGAACAGTGGCATCACGGCGCCCGTGATGGTGCTGCTGATCGAGGAGGAGAAACAGTTCTCCATCGAGGTCGGCGACGAGGCGCCACGCCACACTCCCGGCGACCGGCCACCCGGTGCCGCCGGCGAGGAGATGGACGCCGAGATCGAGGAGGACGAGATGGGCCTCGCGGTCATCAGCGGCCTCGTCGACGACGTGGAGGTCACCGCCGGGGAGCACGGCGGATCGATCCGTATGACCTGGCCGACCACACCGTCGGTCGTGGTGCTTCCCTGACGCCACAGGCGTCACTGACGCACCCGTAACGCTTTACTCCGAGGGCCCTGCCGAGCAGGGCCCTCGTTGTGTTTTCAAGAACATTCTGAATTCGTGAAGTAATTCACGATCAATTTCCGATCATTGGATCGGATGAAAATGCTTTCGGGCCGTTACCGGACTTTGGCAGATTCCGTTTCCCACGTACTGTTTTGATCAGGAACAGATCTCTAGAATCCGTCCACATCTTGAGCTCAGCCCAAGCGTCAAGGAGGACGAATGGCGGGGCTTTCTTCCCCAGACCAGATTGATCACTCCACAGCCCTCGCGGCAGCGGTACTGACCGACGGAAACCGAGTTCTGGTGTCGGTCATAGGCGTCGTGGCCCTGGCCGCCCTCGTGGTGGCAGGTGTCCTGGTGCGCCAGGTACTCGCGGCGGGCGAGGGCACCGACAGCATGAAGAAGATCGCGACAGCGATCCAGGAGGGCGCGAACGCCTATCTGGCCAGGCAGCTGCGCACGCTCGGCGTATTCGCCGTCGTCGTGTTCTTCCTGCTCATGCTGCTGCCCGCGGACGACTGGAATCAGCGCGCAGGCCGATCGGTGTTCTTCTTGATCGGCGCGGCGTTCTCGGCAGGCACCGGCTATATCGGCATGTGGCTCGCCGTACGGAGCAATGTGCGTGTCGCCGCCGCCGCGCGCGAGGCGACACCGGCGGAGGGTGAACCGGAAAAAGATCTCACCGCCGTATCGCACAAAGCCATGAAGATCGCTTTTCGTACGGGCGGCGTCGTCGGCATGTTCACAGTGGGGCTCGGTCTGCTGGGCGCCTCCTGCGTGGTGCTGGTGTACGCGGCCGACGCGCCGAAGGTTCTGGAGGGCTTCGGTCTCGGCGCGGCGCTCATCGCGATGTTCATGCGAGTCGGCGGCGGCATCTTCACCAAGGCCGCCGACGTCGGCGCCGACCTGGTCGGCAAGGTCGAGAAGGGCATTCCGGAGGACGATCCGCGTAATGCCGCGACGATCGCCGACAACGTGGGCGACAACGTCGGCGACTGCGCGGGCATGGCGGCCGACCTCTTCGAGTCGTACGCCGTGACCCTGGTGGCCGCGCTCATCCTCGGCAAGGCGGCCTTCGGCGACGCCGGACTCGCCTTCCCGCTGCTCGTCCCCGCGATCGGCGTGCTCACCGCGATGATCGGCATCTTCGCCGTGGCCCCGCGACGCTCCGACCGCAGCGGCATGTCCGCGATCAACCGTGGCTTCTTCATCTCCGCGGTGATCTCGCTCGTGCTGGTGGCGATCGCCGTCTTCGTCTATCTGCCGGGGAAGTACGCCGACCTCGACGGCGTCACCGACACGGCGATCCTGGGCAAGGGCGGCGACCCGCGGGTCCTCGCCCTTGCCGCGGTGGCGATCGGCATCCTGCTCGCCGCCGTCATCCAGCAGCTGACCGGCTACTTCACCGAGACCAACCGCCGGCCGGTCAGGGACATCGGCAAGAGCTCGCTGACCGGCCCGGCCACCGTCGTCCTCGCCGGAATCTCGATCGGGCTCGAATCGGCCGTGTACACCGCCCTGTTGATCGGCCTCGGTGTCTACGGGGCGTTCCTGCTGGGCGGTACGTCCATCATGCTGGCGCTGTTCGCGGTGGCGCTGGCCGGTACCGGCCTGCTCACCACGGTCGGTGTGATCGTCGCGATGGACACCTTCGGACCCGTCTCCGACAACGCGCAGGGCATCGCGGAGATGTCCGGCGACGTCGAGGGCGCGGGCGCGCAGGTGCTCACCAATCTGGACGCGGTCGGCAACACCACCAAGGCCATCACCAAGGGCATCGCCATCGCCACCGCGGTCCTGGCGGCGTCGGCGCTCTTCGGGTCGTACCGTGACGCGATCATCACGGGCGCGGAGGACGTCGGCGAGAAACTGTCCGGCGAGGGCGCGCCGATGACCCTGATGATGGACATCTCGCAGCCCAACAACCTCGTCGGTCTCATCGCGGGCGCGGCGGTCGTCTTCCTCTTCTCGGGGCTCGCGATCAACGCCGTGTCGCGATCGGCGGGTTCCGTGGTGTACGAGGTGCGGCGGCAGTTCCGCGAGCATCCCGGGATCATGGACTACAGCGAGAAACCGGAGTACGGCAAGGTCGTCGACATCTGCACCAGGGATGCCCTGCGCGAGCTCGCCACGCCCGGACTGCTCGCCGTGCTGGCGCCCATTTTCATCGGGTTCACGCTCGGTGTCGGCGCTCTCGGCTCGTTCCTGGCGGGCGCGATCGGGACGGGCACGCTGATGGCGGTGTTCCTCGCCAACTCCGGAGGCGCCTGGGACAACGCCAAGAAACTCGTCGAGGACGGTCACCACGGAGGCAAGGGCAGTGAGGCCCATGCCGCGACGGTGATCGGCGACACGGTCGGCGACCCCTTCAAGGACACCGCCGGTCCGGCGATCAACCCTCTGCTGAAGGTGATGAACCTGGTGGCGCTGCTCATCGCGCCCGCGGTCATCCAGTTCAGTTACGGCGACGACGAGAACCTGGGCGTGCGGATCGTGATCGCGGTCCTGGCGTTCCTCGTGATCGCGGGCGCGGTTTACGTCTCCAAACGGCGCGGGATCGCCGTGGGTGACGAAGACAACGCCGAAAAGAAGCCCAAGTCGGCTGATCCGGCGGTCGTTTCGTAGCCGGTTCCACCGGGGCCCAGCTCACAGGGGCGGGCGGGAGGCGCGCGAAGGCGTGCCGACCGCCCGCCCTGCTGCGTTCACGCCGTCATCGTGAGCCTTCTCTCGCATGGTGTATAAGTCAGCAAAACACTACAAAATGGTCACCTGTTATACATCTGGTTCCCTCATGGCGTGTAAGTTCCGGGGCCGAGAGCCATGGAAGGGACCAATCCGGTGAACAAGAAGCTCGCGGCCGCACTGTCCGGCGGTGCGGTACTGGTACTGGCGCTGTCGGGATGCAGCAGTGACGACAGCAGCGAAAAGCTGAACTCCTGGGCCAAGGAGGTCTGCGACGCCGTCAAGCCGCAGGCCAAGAAGATCGAGGCCGCCAATGCCGCGATCCAGAAGGAGACCTCGGACAACAGCACCCCGCAAGAGGTCCAGAAGACGGACGCGCAGGCCTTCCAGGACATGTCGGACGCCTACAAGGCGATCGGCGCCGCGGTGACCAAGGCCGGAGCGCCGGACGTGGACCAAGGCGAGAAGAAGCAGCAGGACGCCGTCAAGGAGCTCGACGGCATCTCCACGTCGTACGCCTCCCTGAAGAAGCAGGTCGACGAACTCGACACGAAGAACCAGGGGAAGTTCGCGGACGGCCTCAAGGACATCGCGACCGCCCTGGACAAGCTGAGCACCAGCGGGAACGACGCCCTGAAGACCCTCGAGGAGGGCGACGTCGGCAAGGCCATGGCCGAGCAGGAGAGCTGCAAGAGCGCGGCCGCCACCGCGCCGGCGGCGAAGAGCTGACGTTCGCGGCGGCCCACGGGGCGCGTCTCCGCGACGGTTCGCGGGTCACAATGGGGGCGTGAGTACCTCCAGCCTGCCCGCCCTGCCCGTTTCCGACCGCCCCGACGTCGCCGCCCGGCTCCGGGACGCCCTGCTCGCGGCCTCCTTCACGGCCGACGGGCTGCTCGAGCTGCTCAGTGCGCCCGCGTATGCGGCGCTCGCCCGGAGCGAGATCGTGCCCGCACTCCGGGCGACACGCGGAGACACGCCGCTGGAGACGCTCGTACGGCTGTTTCTGCTGCAGCAGCCCGTGCCGCACGCCCGCGTGGCGGGCGTTCTGCCTGTGGACGCCTGCCTGGACGGCGGGTGGCTGGTTCGCGCCGACGGGGACGAGGTGGCCGCGACCGTGGACGTACGGCCGTACGGCGGGCCCGGTGGCGAGGACTGGTTCATCGTGTCCGACCTGGGATGCGCGGTCGGCGGGGCGGGCGGCATCGGCAGCCGGGGCCGTGAGGCGGACGCCGCCGTCGTCCTGGGCGTCGGGGGTGCCTCCACGACCCTGGCCGGCATCACCGTCCGCAGGCCCGTCTCCGCCGCCCTCGACCTCGGCACCGGCTCCGGGATCCAGGCGCTGCACGCCACGCACCACGCCACGCGCGTGACGGCCACCGACCTGAACCCGCGCGCACTGCACATCACCGCGCTGACCCTGGCGCTGTCCGGAGCGCCCGCCGCCGACCTGCGCGAGGGCTCGCTGTTCGAGCCGGTCCGGGACGACGAGACGTACGACCTGATCGTGTCGAATCCGCCCTTCGTGATCTCGCCGGGTGCGCGGCTGACGTACCGCGACGGCGGGATGGGCGGGGACGATCTGTGCCGCACGCTCGTTCAGCAGGCGGGGGAGCGGCTGACCGAGGGCGGGTTCGCGCAGTTCCTCGCCAACTGGCAGCACGTGGAAGGGGAGGACTGGCAGGACAGGCTCAGGTCGTGGGTGCCGCGCGGGTGCGACGCGTGGATCGTGCAGCGTGAGGTGCAGGACGTCACGCAGTACGCCGAGCTGTGGCTCAGGGACGCCGGTGACCATCGCGATGACGTGGCCGAGTACCAGGCGCGGTACGACGCGTGGCTGGACGAGTTCGAGGCGCGCAAGGTCAGGGCCGTGGGCTTCGGCTGGATCACGCTGCGCAGGACGGACGCCGCGGAACCCTCGGTGACCGTGGAGGAGTGGCCGCACCCGGTCGAACAACCGCTCGGTGACACGATCCGGGCGCACTTCGACCGCGTCGACTACCTGCGGGCGTACGACGACGCGGCCCTGCTCGAACACCATTTCAAGCTCGCCGCCGAGATCGTGCAGGAGCAGGTCGGGCTGCCCGGCGCCGAGGATCCGGAGCATGTGGTGCTGCGTCAGCACCGCGGGATGCGCCGGGCGACCAAGGTGGACACGGTCGGCGCGGGTTTCGCGGGCGTGTGCGACGGCTCGCTGAGCGCGGGCCGCATCCTGGACGCGATCGCCCAACTGGTCGGTGAGGATCCGGTGTTGCTGCGGGACCGTACGCCCGCGCAGATCCGGCTGCTGGTGGAGCAGGGGTTCCTCGACCCGGCCGAGTGACGGCCCGGCGGCTTCCTTCGCGTCACGGGTGAGGCGTGCGCACGGCCGTGAGCCGCATGTGTCCGCTCTGGCGGGATTGCTCCGGAAAAGGGCTCCTGTCAGTGGTGCGTGCGAAGCTACCTTCTAGGGACGAACTTCGCGCGTTCTCGGGGGAGGCGCGCTGTCTCGGGGGAGGCGTGATGGCGGGGGAGACGCCGGATCAGGGCGAAGGCCGGGTCATCAACGGGCGGTACCGGCTGCTGCGGACGCTCGGCGCGGGCGGCATGGGCCGGGTCTGGCTCGCCCACGACGAGGAGTTGGCCTGCGAAGTCGCGATGAAGGAGATCGCGCTTCCGGACGTGCCGACGGACGCGGCCGAGCCCGTGCACCGCATCGCCCGGGCCCGCAGCGAGGCCCGGCACGCGGCACGACTCCGTGGCCATCCGCACGTGGCCACGGTGCACGACGTGGTGGTCCACGAAGGGCTGCCGTGGATCGTCATGGAGTACGTGCCGGACGCGATCGACCTCCAGGCGGTCGTCCGACGCACGGGCCCGCTCGCGCCCGCACAGGCGGCCCGCGTCGGACTCGCCGTCCTCGACGCGCTCACCGCGGGGCATCGCATCGGCATCCTGCACCGGGATGTGAAACCGGCCAACATCCTTCTGGCCCCAGACGCTTCGGGCGATCCGTACGCGCGCGTGCTGCTCACCGACTACGGCATCGCCCTCCAGCCCGAGTCCCTGGAACCCCGGCTCACCGCCACGGCGGGCATCCTCGGGACGCCCGGCTATCTGGCCCCCGAGCGGGCCCGCGGCGAGCCGCCCACCCCGGCCGCCGACATGTTCTCCCTGGGCGCCACGCTGTACGCCGCCGTGGAGGGCCGCGGCCCCTTCGATCGCCACGGCGACTACGCGACCCTCACGGCCCTGCTCGGCGAGGACCCGGCCCCGCCGGTGCGGGCGGGCGAACTGACCCCGGTGCTGCTGGGGTTGCTCGTCAAGGATCCGGTGCGCAGGTTCTCGCCGGAGGCGGTCGCGCGGGGACTGGAGCGAGTGGTGCGAGGGGGCGCGGGACCGGCGACGCCGTCCGGTTGGGTTGCGGCGCCGGTCGCGGGGCAGGCGGGGTTCGCCTCGCCGCAGGGCGGCTTCGGGCCGCCTCCTGAGGGGTTCGGCGCGGAACCCGCGGGGGCGGGGTGGTCGCCCGGGGGCCCGGGGGCCGCCCTGGGCAGTCATGACGCGCCGCCGCGGGGTCATGGCGGGGCGTCGGGAGGCGAAGGTGCCTCGCCGGGCGGCGTGGCGGCTGACGGCCCGCCACCCGGGTATGCCGCCGGCCCGCCGCCGGGGTACGTCGCGGGCCCGCCCGGCGGCTGGGAGGGCGTTCGGCCGGCTCCGGGTGCGCCGCCGACCCCGGACACCCCCCACACTCAGGCCGGCGGCCATCGCGCCCAGGGCCCGGCCACCCCGGGATCCGGCGGCCGGGGCGGTGAAGGCGGAGGTCAGCGCTCCGGTGGTCCCGCGACACCCGGCGGGACACCCGGTCCGTCGCCGTACGACCCGTGGCGGCAGCCCGCCGCCCAGGCACCGGATGCCGGCAACCCCTATGCGCGGGCGCCCGGTTCGCCGTACCGGAGCGGGAGCGGCCCGTCCTCCCTCGCGAGCGGTGGTGGCCGGTCGCCGTACGCCGGCGAGCAGTCGTCGTACGGAAGCGGCGGCGGGCAGCCGCCGTACGGAGGCGGTGCTCGGTCGCCGTATCCCGGTGGTGCCCCCTCGCAACCCGGGTACGGCGGCTACGGCGGCCCGGGTCTGCCGGCCGCTCCCGGTGGGCCGCCTCCGCCGCCGCCGTCCCCCGGGAGGAAGCGACTCGCTCTGGTCGCCCTCGTCGTGGCCGCCGTCCTCGTCATCGCCGGTGGCGCCTGGGGAATCGTCCTGCTGTCCGGGGACGACGGGGACAAGAAGGGGGCCGCGACGAAGGGGTCGGCCTCGCCGAGCGCGAGTGTGCGCGAGAGCGGGTCGCAGGGGTCGGCCTCGCCGACGGGGCCCGTGCTGCCGTACGGCGATGTGGTCGGCCTTGGGGAGCCTCTGGAGCCGGGGGACTGTGTGCAGGCGGTGTGGTCGGGGACGCCGTTCACGTCGGAGCCGAACCTGGGGCTGGTGGACTGCGCCGAGGACTGGCCGGACGGGCAGGTGGTGGCGATCGACACCGCAGCCGACCACGCCGACGCCCGCGCGCAGGGCGCGAAACGCTGCGAGAACCAGACCCGGGCGCTCGTCGCCGCGCTCCCTGACGCGGCCGGCTACGCCGTCGTACCGACGGCGGAGGGCTTCACCGCGGCGGGTGGCGGTACGGCATGTCTCGTACTCGGCCGCCATGCCGCGATAGGCGGGGAGGTCGGCCGTTTCCGCGACGCGGGCACGGACCTGTGGGTCGGTCAGATGAGCGTGGGCGACTGCTGGGCCTACGAGGAACAGGAGGACAGCTACAACGCCCCGCTCACCGACTGCGCCAAGCCGCACACCGACCAGGTCATAGGCACCGTCCAGGCCCCGGCCGGAATGACCTACAAGAAGGGCACCGACAACGCGTCCAAGCTGTGCGGCAACAAATTCGAGTCGGCCTGGGCCCCGGGACCGGAGCGGACCGTGTACGGCTGGGTCGCCGACCAGGACGACTGGGACGAGGGCTTCAACAAGATCGTGTGCACGGTGAGCCGCGCGGACGACAAGAAGACGACCGGAAAGATACCCGCGCCCGGCGCGGTCTGAGCCAGGCCGGGAGACGTGGACCGGCAGGTCCACAGCCACGTCGGTTCGCCGTTCACCCGGGGTTCGCCTGTCCGCCGTCCCCGCGTGCCAGTCTCCACGGGCTGAGCACGGGGAACGGGAGAAAAGGGGCAGGGGAGCCATGGAAAGTGGACCGGCGATCTTCACGGGAGTGGTGTTCGCCCTGTTCGGAAGCGGGCTGCTGGTGTGGACCGCGGCCCGGGTGCGGCACCGGGAACCGGTCGCCCACGGTGTGAGCCCTGTCGCATCGGCGACCGTCGCGAGCCTCGTCGCACTGATCGCGCTGGCCCTCGGTACCTGGTGCCTTACGCGGGCGTGAGAACCGCGCGAGAGCTGCGGTTCGGGTAACTGGGAGATCACCCTCCGGATGAGCTCGAAAAGGCCGGTGGGGACTCCGGGCGGCAGGAATGGCGGTAGTCGGGTTACCGTTCGAGTGGCCGTTGCGAACTTTTCCCGTTTGACACGGGGGCGGGATGTACCGTCACACTCCGCAGCGTCAGCATGACCCGACCCCGGGAATCAAGGCCGGGGGAGAGACCCCAGCGCCGACCGGAGAGAAGAGCGAAGTTGTCCCCGACCAGCGAGACCGCACAGGGCGGCCGCCGACTCGTCATCGTCGAGTCGCCTGCCAAGGCGAAGACGATCAAGGGCTATCTCGGCCCCGGATACGTCGTCGAGGCGAGCGTCGGGCACATCCGCGACCTCCCCAACGGCGCCGCGGAGGTGCCGGAGCAGTACACCGGTGAGGTCCGCCGGCTCGGCGTGGACGTCGACAACGACTTCCAGCCCATCTATGTGGTCAACGCCGACAAGAAGGCCCAGGTCAGGAAGCTCAAGGACCTGCTGAAGGACTCCGACGAGCTCTTCCTCGCCACCGATGAGGACCGCGAGGGCGAGGCGATCGCCTGGCACCTCCAGGAGGTGCTGAAGCCCAAGGTCCCGGTCAAGCGGATGGTCTTCCACGAGATCACCAAGGCCGCGATCCAGGCCGCCGTCGCCAACCCGCGCGAGCTGAACCAGAAGCTGGTCGACGCCCAGGAGACCCGCCGCATCCTCGACCGTCTCTACGGCTACGAGGTCTCGCCGGTCCTGTGGAAGAAGGTCATGCCGCGCCTGTCGGCCGGCCGTGTCCAGTCCGTCGCCACCCGGCTCGTGGTGGAGCGGGAACGCGAGCGCATCGCTTTCCGTTCCGCCGAGTACTGGGACCTCACGGGCACCTTCGGTACCGGCCGCGCCGGGGACGCGTCGGACCCCTCGTCGCTGGTCGCCCGACTCCAGAGCGTCGACGGCAGGCGGGTCGCACAGGGCCGCGACTTCGACTCCCTGGGACAGATCAAGAGCGCGAACACCCTCCACCTCGACGAGGCGAACGCCCGCGCGCTGGCCGTCGCCCTGGAGAACACCCGGTTCGCGGTGCGGTCGGTCGAGTCGAAGCCGTACCGCCGCTCGCCGTACGCCCCGTTCCGTACGACCACGCTCCAGCAGGAGGCCTCGCGCAAGCTCGGCTTCGGTGCGAAGGCGACCATGCAGGTGGCTCAGAAGCTGTACGAGAACGGCTTCATCACCTACATGCGTACGGACTCCACGACCCTCTCGGAAACGGCGGTCACCGCCGCCCGCGCCCAGGTCACGCAGCTGTACGGCGCCGACTACCTGCCGGCGCAGCCCCGGACGTACGCCGGGAAGGTCAAGAACGCGCAGGAGGCGCACGAGGCGATCCGCCCCTCCGGCGATCGTTTCCGCACTCCTGCCGAGACCGGCCTGACCGGCGACCAGTTCAAGCTCTACGAGCTGATCTGGAAGCGGACCGTCGCCTCCCAGATGAAGGACGCGACCGGCAACTCCGTCACGGTGAAGATCGGTGGCACCGCCGCCGACGGCCGCGACGTCGAGTTCAGCGCGTCCGGCAAGACGATCACCTTCCACGGCTTCCTGAAGGCGTACGTCGAGGGTGCCGACGACCCGAACGCCGAGCTGGACGACCGCGAGCGCCGACTGCCCCAGGTCAGCGAGGGCGACGCGCTCCGGGCCGAGGAGATCACGGTCGACGGGCACGCCACCAAGCCCCCGGCCCGCTACACCGAGGCCAGCCTGGTCAAGGAGCTCGAAGAGCGCGAGATCGGCCGCCCGTCGACGTACGCGTCGATCATCGGCACGATCCTCGACCGCGGCTATGTCTTCAAGAAGGGCACGGCCCTGGTGCCGTCCTTCCTGTCCTTCGCCGTGGTCAACCTCTTGGAGAAGCACTTCGGCCGGCTCGTCGACTACGACTTCACCGCCCGGATGGAAGACGACCTCGACCGCATCGCCCGCGGTGAGGCACAGGCCGTGCCGTGGCTCAGGCGCTTCTACTTCGGCGAGGGCAGCGGCGGGGGCGGTGCCGCGGACGCCGGCAACGGCGACGGGGACCACCTCGGCGGCCTCAAGGAGCTGGTGACCGACCTGGGCGCGATCGACGCGCGCGAGGTGTCGTCGTTCCCGGTGGGCAACGACATCGTGCTGCGGGTCGGGCGCTACGGCCCCTACGTCGAGCGCGGCGAGAAGGACTCCGAGAACCACCAGCGGGCGGACGTGCCCGAGGATCTGGCTCCGGACGAGCTGTCCGTCGAGCTCGCGGAAGAGCTGCTGGCCAAGCCGAGCGGCGACTTCGAGCTCGGTGCCGACCCGGCGACGGGCCACCAGATCATCGCCAGGGACGGCCGCTACGGCCCGTACGTCACCGAGGTGCTTCCCGAAGGCACCCCGAAGACCGGCAAGAACGCCGTCAAGCCGCGAACGGCCTCGCTGTTCAAGTCGATGTCCCTCGACACGGTGACGCTTCAGGACGCCCTCAAGCTGATGTCGCTGCCGCGCGTCGTCGGCAAGGACGCCGAAGGCGTGGAGATCACCGCGCAGAACGGCCGCTACGGGCCGTACCTGAAGAAGGGCACGGACTCGCGCTCACTGCAGACCGAGGACCAGCTCTTCACGATCACCCTCGAAGAGGCGCTGGAGATCTACTCGCAGCCCAAGCAGCGTGGCCGGGCCGCCGCCAAGCCGCCGCTGAAGGAACTGGGCGCCGACCCGGTCAGCGGGCAGCCCGTCGTCGTCAAGGACGGTCGCTTCGGGCCGTACGTCACCGACGGGGAGACCAACGCGACGCTGCGTTCAGGCGACAGCGTCGAGGAGATCACCCCGGAGCGCGGCTTCGAGCTGCTCGCCGAGAAGCGGGCCAAGGCGCCCGCCAAGAAGACGGCGAAGAAGGCGCCCGCCAAGAAGGCCCCGGCCAAGAAGGCGACGGCGGCGAAGAAGACCGCCGCCAAGAAGACGACCACGGCTGCGAAGAAGACCACGGCCAAGAAGACCACCGCGAAGAAGGCGACGGCTTCGAAGACGGCGTCCGAGGACTGAGCAGGGCCCGCTCGACCGGGTCCGCTCTCCGCGCCGTTTCCCCACGGCGGCTTCGCAAAACGAACGCCCCGGCATCACTTTGGTGTCGGGGCGGTCGCACGTTCGGACGCGCCCCCCGGCCTGTCGGTGGGCCCCGATAGGCTGAAAGCATGACCCCAGCCGAGCAGCCAACGGCCCCTCACCCGGCCCCCGACGACGCCCTGGTCGCGGACTCCCGCGAGCGCGCCGTCCGCGCCCTGCTGCGCCGACCGCAGCTGAAACGGCTGTGGAGCGCACACCTCGTGGGCGGTGTCGGCGACACCCTCGCGCTTTTGGTGCTGGTCGTCCTCGCGCTCCAGGCGGCGATCGCCGAGGGCGCCTTCGGCGGCGGCTACCGGGGCGTGGCGTTCGCAGTGGCGACCGTTTTCGGGGTGCGCGTTCTCGCGACCCTGCTCTTCGGAGCGGTTCTCCTCGGCCCGCTGACCTCGCTCACTTCTCACGACGGCCCGCTCGACCGCCGCTGGACCATGGTCGGCGCGGACGGGCTGCGGGCCGCGGTGCTCATCGTGGCGCCCCTGTGGATCGACTGGACGCCCGACAACGCGCTGGCCGTCCTCCTGGTCACCGCCTTCGTGACCGGTGTCGCCGAGCGCTTCTGGACGGTGTGCCGCGAAAGCGCCGCGCCCGCGCTGCTGCCCGCCCCGCCCCCGGAGGGCGCGACGGTACGACCGCTGCCGGACCACATGGACGCCCTGCGCCGCCTCTCGCTGCGGACGACCTTCGTGGCGATCCCGCTCGCGGCCGTCGTCCTCGTCGTCGCGAGCCTGCTCAACAACCTGCTCGGCTCGGGCATCGCCTGGTTCGCCCAGCACCAGGCGGCCCTCGCCTCGTACGTCGCGGCCGGACTGTTCGCCGCGTCCCTGTCCGTGCTGACCTTCCTGGAGCTGCCCGACACCCGCACCCCGCGTGCGCGTTCGCCGCTGGAAGGGCTGCGCCGGCCCAAGACGGGCACCGGCGTCGACAAGGGCCGCACCGGGGCGATCCCCCTTCTGGTGCTCGCCTGCGCGGCGATCGCCGGGGCGGTGGCCGGGGCGGTCGCCGTGTCCGTGCTGCACGCCAAGGACCTGGGCGGCGGCCCGGTGATGTACGGGCTGCTGGTGGGCGCGCTGACCGGCGGCGTGGTCGTCGGCATTCGTACGGCGCCTTCCCTGCTGCCGACGCTGTCGCGGCGCCGCCTGCTGGCGCTGGCGCTCGCCTTCACCGGCGTCGCCCTGCTGGCCGCCGGGCTCGTCCCGGACGTCACCAGCGTCGTGCTGATCCTCGTGCTGGCGGGCGCGGGCGCGGGTGTGGCCGCCAACACCGGGCACACGCTGCTCGACCAGGAGGCCGAGGAGTACCGGCGGCCGCGCATGACCGAGCACCTGCACGCGGTCGTACGGGTGTCCGTGGCCCTGGGCGCGCTGGTGGCGCCCCTGGTGGCGGCGGCGATCGGCCCGCACCGCCTGGAGAACGGCAAGTTCGTGTTCGCGCACGGCGGCGCGGCCTTCACCCTGATGCTGATCGGCGCCCTGCTGCTGCCGGTGGCCGCGCTCGTGCTGGCCAAGGTCGACGACCGCTCCGGTGTACCGCTGCGGCACGACCTGCGGGACGCCCTGCTCGGCGGCGACGACCCTGTGACGGCACCTGCCGGCACCGGTTTCTTCATCGCGCTGGAGGGCGGCGACGGGGCCGGGAAGTCGACCCAGGCCGAGGCGCTCGCCGAGTGGATCAGGGCCAAGGGCCACGAGGTCGTGGTGACGCGCGAGCCGGGGGCCACTCCCGTGGGCAAGCGGCTGCGGTCGATCCTCCTGGACGTGTCCAGCGCCGGACTGTCGCACCGGGCGGAGGCGCTGCTGTACGCGGCGGACCGCGCGGAGCACGTCGACACGGTGGTGCGGCCCGCGCTGGAGCGCGGCGCGGTGGTCGTCTCCGACCGGTACATCGACTCCTCGGTGGCCTACCAGGGGGCCGGTCGTGACCTGTCCCCGACCGAGATCGCCCGTATCAACCGCTGGGCGACGGACGGGCTCGTGCCTCATCTGACGGTGCTGCTGGATGTCCCGCCGGAGATCGCACGCGAGCGGTTCACCGAGGCGCCGGACCGACTGGAGTCGGAGCCGGCCGAGTTCCACGCGCGCGTGCGGTCCGGTTTCCTGACGCTGGCCGCGGCCGACCCGGGGCGCTACCTGGTTGTCGACGCGGGCCAGGAGCCCGAGGCCGTCACGACCGTCGTACGGCACCGGCTCGACCAGATGCTGCCGCTGTCCGAGGCCGAGATCCAGGCCCAGGAAGAGGCCCGCCGGAAGGCGGAGGAGGAAGCCCGGCGCAAGGCGGAGGAAGAGGCCGCCCGCAAGGCCGAGGAGGAGCGCCTGGAGCGCGAGCGCCAGGAGCAGCTCGAACGGCTCCGGGCCGAGGAGGAAGAGCGCAAGCGGCGCGAGCTGGAGGAGGCGCAGCGGCGCGAGGCCGAACGGCAGGCGGAGGAGGCCCGGGTGCGGGCCGAGGAAGCGCACCGGCGTGCCGAGGAGGAGCGGGCGCGCCTGCTCGCCGAGGAGAAGGTGCGGGCCGAGGCAGAGGCCCGTCGGAAGGCCGACGAGGACCGGCGTCGCAGGCAGGCCGAGGAGGAGGCGCGACTGCGTGCCGAGGCCGAGGCGCGGCGCCTGGAGAAGCAGCGGAAGGCCGAGGAGGCGTTGCTGCGGGCCGAGGAGGCCCGTCGGCTGGCCGAGCAGGCGGCTGCCGCTGCGGAGGCGGCACCCAAGCCGACGGCGACCCGGCCGGCGGCCCCCGGGCCCGCATCGGACGCGGCGACCGTGGCGACGCCGATGGTGACGCCGACGAACGCCTCGGGCGGGCCGGTGGACGAGACGGCCGTACTGCCCACGGTGCCGCCGAGGGCCGCGGACGACGAGACCACGGTGCTGCGTCCCGTACGGGACGAGCAGGCCGAGGGGCGGACTTCCGGTGAGGCCTCCAGCGGGTCCGATGCCGAGGTGACCGCCGAGCTGCCGCAGCCGCCGGTTCCGCCGGTTCCCCCGGGGGCGGCGGACGAGACGGCGGTGCTGCCGCCGGTGCCGCCGGCTGGAGCGGCGGACGAGACGGCCGTACTGCCTCCCGTGCGGGACGAGAATCCTGGGGACCGGATTCCGCCGGGGTACTTCCGGGAGGACCAGGCCGGGAGCGGGACCGGAAGCGGGCCCGGGTCCTCGGCCAGGTCCGGGGCACAGCCGGACGGGACCGAGGACCGGACGCGTGAGATGCCACAGGTCGACGAGTCCGGGGCGCCGCGGCGACGGGCGCGGTCGGACTGGGCCGAGGAGACGCCCCTGGACGATCTGCCGACCTTGGCGGACGAGCTGCTGGGGCCGCGCGGGGACGAGGAGTCCGACGAGGGTCGGGGGCGGCGCGGGCGCGGTCGACGCGGCTGAGGCCGGTTGGGCGAGACCGGTTGGCGAGGCCGGTTGGTCGGTTGCAGGTCGTCGCCCGGCTGCCCGGCTGTCCGGCCGTCCGGCCGTCTGGCTGTCCCGGCAGCCGGCCGGGAGCGTGCAGGCGTGGCTGTGGTGCACGGGTGCTTCGGCGGCTGTTGGCCGCCCGTTGTCAGTGCCGCCCCTCACAATGGGAGCCGTGACGCGAAACGTGACGAAGGGGCGGGGTGAGGGATGAGCGTCTGGGACGACCTGGTCGGCCAGGAGAGGGTGAGCGAGCAGCTGGGTGCCGCTGCTCGGGATGCCGACGCCCTGGTCACCGCTGCCGCCGCCGACGTGCCGCCGCCCGAGGCGTCCAAGATGACGCATGCCTGGCTCTTCACGGGGCCGCCCGGCGCGGGGCGGAACCAGGCGGCGAGGGCCTTCGCCGCCGCCCTGCAGTGCGTAAGCCCGGACCGGGCCCTCGGTGGAATCCCCGGCTGCGGCTTCTGCGACGGCTGCCATACGGCTCTGATCGGCACCCACGCCGACGTCTCCACCATCGCCGCCGTCGGAGCGCAGATCCTCGTCGACGACATGCGGGACACCGTCCGCAAGTCGTTCACCTCGCCGGCGAACGGCCGTTGGCAGGTCATCCTCGTGGAAGACGCCGAGCGGCTGAACGAGAAGTCGGCCAACGCCGTCCTCAAGGCCGTGGAGGAGCCGGCTCCGCGCACGGTATGGCTGCTGTGCGCCCCCTCCATCGAGGACGTCCTGCCCACCATCCGCTCCCGCTGCCGTCACCTGAACCTGTCGACGCCGTCGGTCGACGCCGTCGCCGACATGCTCGTACGCAGGGAAGGCGTCGAACCGGCCGCCGCCATGGCCGCCGCGCGCGCCACGCAGGGGCACGTCGACCATGCCCGCCGCCTCGCCACCGACCCGGCCGCCCGCGCGCGCCGGGCCGCGGTGCTGAAGCTTCCGCTGCGGGTCGAGGACGTCGGCGGCTGCCTCAAGGCCGCCCAGGAACTCGTCGACGCGGCCTCGGACGACGCCAAGCAGCTCGCCGAGGAGATGGACGGCAAGGAGACCGAGGAGCTCAGGAACGCCATGGGCGGCGGCCAGGGAGGGCGGATGCCGCGTGGCACCGCGGGTGTGATGAAGGACCTGGAGGACCGGCAGAAGCGACGCCGGACCCGTACGCAGCGCGACAGCCTCGATCTCGCCCTGACCGACCTCACCGGCTTCTACCGCGACGTCCTCGCCCTTCAGCTCGGCTCCCGTGTGGCGATCTCCAACGCCGACGCGGAGGACGCCCTGGAGCGGCTCGCGCGCGCCGGCTCCCCGGAGTCCACGCTCCGCCGCATCGAGGCGATCGCCGCGTGCCGCGACGCCCTCGACCGCAACGTGGCTCCGCTCCTCGCGGTGGAGGCGATGACGATGGCGCTGAGAGCGGGCTGAGACGACGGGGGCGGGCCGTGCATTCTGGTGCCTGGTGCCTGGTGCCTGGTGCCCCTGCCTCCCTGACGAGCTTCCACCGCCCACGCCTGACAGGCTCCACCGCAGGAAGTTGACCATGTCACTCGTACGAGCCATGGCATGCACGGAGGGCATTCGAGTCGCTGCGCAGAGTTACGCTCGGCTGATGTACATCAGGCGCACCTTCCGCCCCCTCACCCCGGCAGGCCAGACCGATCCGCCCGTCCGCCACTCCCCGGCGCGCAGAGCCCGTACCGGCGGTGTGCTCCTCTCCGCCGCCGCACTGTTCGTCTCCGCCTGCTCCTCCGGCGGCGCGACGGGGTCCGGCAGCGCGGCGGCACATGCGGCGCTCGCCGCGCTGCCGCAGGCCACGCCGTCCGCCCTCGCGCCGTACTACGGACAGAAGGTGAACTGGCGGGCCTGCGCAGTCCCCGGCTTCGAGTGCGCCACGCTGAAGGCGCCGCTCGACTACGCCAAGCCGGACGACGGTGATGTCCGGCTCGCCGTCGCCCGCAAGAGGGCCACGGGCCCGGGCAAGCGGCTCGGGTCGCTGCTGGTCAACCCGGGCGGGCCGGGCGGCTCGGCGATCGGGTACCTGCAGGCGTACGCCGGGATCGGCTACCCGGCAGAGGTCCGCGCCCGTTACGACATGGTGGCGGTCGACCCCCGCGGCGTCGCCCGCAGCGAACCCGTCGAATGCCTCAGCGGGCGCGACATGGACGCGTACACGCAGACGGACGCGACGCCCGACGACGACCGGGAGACCACCGAACTCGTCGACGCGTACAAGGAGTTCGCGGAGGGCTGCGGCGCCCGCTCGCCCCGTCTGCTGCGCCACGTGTCCACGGTCGAGGCGGCCCGGGACATGGACATCGTGCGGGCGGCGCTGGGCGACCCGAAACTGAACTACGTGGGGGCGTCGTACGGGACGTTTCTCGGGGCGACGTACGCGGGCCTCTTCCCGGAGCGTTCCGGCCGCCTCGTCCTGGACGGCGCGATGGACCCCTCGCTGCCCGCGCGGCGGATGAACCTCGACCAGACGGCGGGCTTCGAGACGGCGTTCCAGTCCTTCGCGAAGGACTGCGTGCAGCAGCCGGACTGCCCGCTCGGCGGCAAGGGCACGACGCCCGCCCAGGTCGGCCGGAACCTGAAGGCCTTCTTCGAGAAGCTGGACGCCCGGCCCATCCCCACCGGCGACGCGGACGGCCGTGAGCTCGTCGAATCCCTCGCCACCACCGGCGTGATCGCGGCCATGTACGACGAGGGTGCCTGGGCGCAGTTGCGCGAGGCCCTCACCTCGGCGATGAGGGAGAACGACGGCGCGGGCCTGCTGGCCCTGTCCGACGGCTACTACGAGCGGGACGCCGACGGCCGCTACGAGAACCTGATGTTCGCCAACGCCGCCGTGAACTGCCTCGACCTTCCGCCCGCCTTCGACACCCCGGACGAGGTGCGCAACGGCCTCCCCGCCTTCGAGAAGGCGTCCCCTGTCTTCGGCGAGGGCCTCGCGTGGGCCTCCCTGAACTGCGCGTACTGGCCGGTCGTTGCGACGGGTGAGCCGCACCGCATCGAGGCGAAGGGCGCGGCCCCGATCGTCGTGGTCGGCACCACCCGCGACCCGGCCACGCCCTACCGCTGGGCCCGAGGCCTGTCCGCCCAGCTCTCCTCCGCCCGCCTCCTCACCTACGAGGGCGACGGCCACACCGCCTACGGCCGCGGCAGCACCTGCATCGACTCCACGATCAACGCGTACCTGCTCCGCGGAACCCCTCCGACAGACGGGAAACGCTGCTCGTAACCCTTGCGCCCGGCCCCGGGGGCCCTGCCTCCGGGGCCGGTTCGGAGCACCCTCGGAAACTGTGTAGACTTTCCCACGTTGCTGATCGCACCATGGTGCGGACGGCGTGCCGCCTTAGCTCAGATGGCCAGAGCAACGCACTCGTAATGCGTAGGTCTCGGGTTCGAATCCCGAAGGCGGCTCTGTGGAAGCCTCAGGACTCACTCGCCGTGACCTGGGGCTTTTGCTTTTTCCGGGGCGGATTGGGGCGCGTCGGAGCGCACGGTCGGGACGCCGTGGAGGGGCTTGCGTGAGCGATGCGTGAGCGAGCGGTGGGTGATCTGCTTCTGGGGTCTCTTCGGTCTTTTCGGATGTCTCTTCCGATGTCGAAAAAAAGACCTACAGAGGCGAGTGTCGGCGGGGTGTGAGCCCGTCGCACGGTGACCTCCCTCGAACTCCGCGAGCCCTGGAGCTCTGGCGAAGACCGGGGGTGAAGTAGCCGCCGCCTCGCCGGCCGCCCCGGCGACTGTAGCCCGGCATCACGGCATCACGGCATCACGGCATCACGGCATCACGATGCCGAACCCTCCGGGCTGGAGCCGGGTCGCGCCGTCCGCCTCACGGCGCCTGGGCTGCTGCCGAAGCGAGCTCTGAACGCGCGGGAGAAGTGCGACGGATCCTTGAAGCCGACACGCAGCGCGATCTCTGTGATCGTGAGGCTTTCGTGGCCGGCCTTCAGCAGGATTTCGCGGGCCCGGTCGAGTCTCTCGCCGTAGAGCCAGACCTGCGGAGTGGTCCCGGCCTCGTGGAAGAGCTGGTGGAGGTAGCGGAGAGAGAGTCCCAGCTCATGGCTGGCGGTGAGCAGGGTGAGTTCGCGGTCGTGGAGCCTGTGCGAAAGATACGTCTTCGCCCGCTTCAGGTTCCGGCGGTGCGCGGCAGGGCCGACGGCGTCGTACGAGGCGGCGGGGACGTCCAGGATCGTGGCCAGGAGGTCGACGACATTCGGGATGAGTGACTGCGCACTCGTTGTATCGAGCCGGCTGCCCTCCGCCGCCAGCGCGCGGAGAACCGGGCTGACGAAGGCCCCCATGCCGGCCGAGCCCATGAACGCCGTGGCTGTCGCTCGTTCTGCCGTCGCGCACCGGGAGGTGAGCATGTGGCGCGGAATCTGGAGGATCACGGATCGGAAGGGCTTTTCCGAGCGGAACGCGTACGGCCGGCCGCTGTCGAGCAGGACGAAGTCACCGGTGCCCAGTCGGGCGAACCGGTCGTCCTGGCGCGCGTTCGCGGTTCCCTCGGTGATCAGGGTGAGGAAGAAGTCCTCCGCCTCGGCGCGGCGGACCAGTGCCGAGGTGCGCTCGGCCTCGTGTGCGTCAGCGCTCATGGTGGTGACGCGCAGCCCGGCTATCTCGCGGGCGACGGCAGAGGCGTCGAAGGAGGTGGCCCCGACCCTGTCGGCGGTGGCGCGCATCGCGACGAACGCCGTGCGGGTGACCTCGCTCCAGTACTCCCAGTGGTCTCCGTCGACGCCCTGGGTCGTGAAACACCGCTCGGCCGGCGGTGTGCACTCTGGTACCTGAAACCGTGCGTTCTCAGTCATGTCGTGAATACCCAGGTTTCCTTAGTGTTTCGTCACACCTGCAGAGCATGACACCTGACAGGCCAGGATGAAACAGGCCGAAGGTGACGGAACCGCTGCTTCCTGCGGCGTCACGGTTTCTGACTCATCTCCGGCGGCTGTCCAGATTCCATATCCAGCGACTGAGGGAACTGCCCCATGCTGATCTACTCGAACGAGCGGGGAGGACTCCGCTTCGACGTCCTCGCCGGTTCCGAGCCGGCCCTGTCGCCGAACAGCGTCCTCATCAGCGGCGAGCACGACGCGGTCCTGATCGACGTCCAGTTCGTCATCGACGACGCGCGCAGGCTCGTCGAGCACGTTCGCGAGTCCGGCAAGCGGCTCACGTCCGTGTTCATCACTCACGCCCACCCGGACCACTACGGCGGCATGGGGGAGATCCGCGCAGCCTTTCCCGACGTTCCGATCTACGCCCGCCAAGGTGTCATCGACGGAATCCTGGAGTGGCCGGCGAAGCGTCTGCACTGGCAGGAGACCTACGGGGACCAAATCCCGGACGAGCTGCCCGTCCCCCAGTCGCTGACTGGGGACAGCTACTCCCTGGAGGGCCACGACCTGGTCTACGTGGATCTTCCCGTGGCCGAGACGGTGCACGCGACGGTCTTCCACGTGCCTGACGCCCAGGCGGTGATCGCGGGGGACCTGCTCAACCACCACTCGCACTGCTACATGGCGGACACCAACAACCCCGCGTCCTGGCTCATGGCCCTGGACATGGTGCAAGCACTGGGTGAACTGGAGATCGTCGTACCCGGCCACGGTCAGGTGGGCGGCCGCGACGTCTTCGACGACACGAGGGGCTGGCTGGAGGACTACCAGGAGATCGCCAAGCCCCGGGTGCCCATCGCGGACATCGCCCGCGAGATGACCCGGCGGCACCCCGACCGGGCTCTGCCGATGCTGCTGTGGCTGACCCGCGGCCCGTCGTTCGGCCTGGTCGGCCCCAAGGAGCTGGGTGTCCCACCGGAGGTCCTAGGAGGCTGAACACGAGAAGTCGCGGGTGTCCCGCCGGCACCCGCGACTACGAGCCACCCCGCCACCCGTCCCGTGCTACGGCGGGCCGCCCGGCGCAGCGCAAGAAGGGCCGCCGTGCCCGCCTCCGGTGACAGAACGGGTCCCCGGTGGTGGAACCCCGTCGTCGACTCCTGTCCTCCGGCCCGACGGCTGCCTCCAGGCTCCCCCTCGTGAAGCCCGTCGCCGCCTCACCGGTAAACGGCGCGAATCATCGCCCGCGCTCAGCCGCTCGACGACATTCTCAACCGAGCACGCCGCCCTTCTCCCTCTTCCGTTCCCCATCCTTCTTTTCGTCTCCTCGCCTTGTCCTGCCCTGCTCGCATGACCTCGGAGGTTTCCGTGAATGACAGAATGTCCCGAAGAACCGTCCTCAAGGGCTCGGCCGGAGCCGCCTCCCTGTTCTCCGCCAGCGGCCTGCTGACCGCGTGCGGTGGAGGCATCAAGCAGTCCTCGGCGCAGAGCGACTCGGTGCTGCGGATCGGATATGTCTCACCGAGTACCGGCCCCGCCGCGGCATTCGGGGAGTCGAACCCCTACCTGCTGAAGAAGCTGCGCTCCGTGTTCAAGGACGGACTGACGATCGGCGGCAAGAAGTACTCCGTCGAGATCATCGACCGCGACAGCCAGTCGAACCCGCAGAACGCGGCCCAGGTGGCGGCCGACCTGATCAACGGGGAGAAGGTCGACCTGATGCTCTGCACCTCGACGCCGGAGACGGTCAACCCCGTGGCCGACGCGTGCGAGGCCGCCAAGATCCCGTGCCTGTCGACGGTGGTGCCGTGGGAGGCCTGGTATTTCGGACGGGGAGCCACTGCCGAGAAGCCCTTCAACTACACCTACCACTTCTTCGTGGGCGTAGCGCAGTTCACCGCCGCGTACACCTCGCTGTGGAAGAACGGCGGGGTCGAGACCAACGACATGCTCGGCGTGATGTGGCCCAACGACCCCGACGGCAAGGCGATCCGCCAGGGCCTCGGCCCGCAACTGAGGAAGGCCGGGTTCACCCTCACCGACCCCGGCGCCTACGAGGACGGAACGAACGACTACTCGGCGCAGATCGCCACGTTCAAAAGGGCGGACGCCCAAATCTTCAACACCTTCCCGCTCCCCCCGGACTTCGCCACCTTCTGGCGGCAGGCACGTCAGCAGGGCTACCGGCCCAAGATCGCCACCCTCGCGAAGACAGGGCTGTTCCCCTCGCAGATAGAGGCGCTCGGCAAGCTCGGGTACGGGCTGAACACAGGCTTCTGGTGGTCGCCGAAGTTCCCGTACTCCTCCACTGTCACCGGCCAGTCGGCCCAGCAACTGGCCGACGACTACGAGAAGTCGACAGGCAAGCAGTGGACTCAGATCGTCGGGTCCAATATGGCGCTCTTCGAGGTCGCCGCACACGCGCTGAAGAAGACGTCGGACCCCAAGGACCGGGCCGAGCTGGCGGCCGCGATCGGACGATCCAAGCTCACGACGGTGGCCGGACCGCTGGACTGGACGTCCGGGCCGGTGAAGAACGTCTCGACCGAGCCGTTGGTCATGGCGCAATGGCGCGAGACCCCCTCGGGCAGCCAGTTCTCCGCCGAACCGGTCATCGTGGACAACAACACGTTCCGCGACATCCCGCTCGGAGGAACCCTTGAGTCCCTCCGCTGAGCCGGGGGCTGGGGGGACTCGCAGCGGAGGCTTGGCGCCCTTTGAGGCGCCGGGCGCCCCGGTCCTCTCGGCGTCCGGCATACACATGCGGTTCGGCAGCCTGGTCGTCCTGGACGACGTCGACGTGAGGTTGATGCCCGGCGAGGCGCTGGGCATCATCGGCCCAAACGGCGCCGGCAAGACCACGCTTCTCGACATCCTGTCCGGAGCGCAGGCCCCCTCCGAGGGAGGCGTGAACTTCCAGCACCATGACGTCACCGGTTGGAAAGCCGACCGCCGCTGCCGCGGTGGCATAGGGCGCTCGCACCAGGTTCCGCGCCCGTTCACCGGCATGACCGCGTACGAGAACGTTCTGGTCGCGTCAATGGCAGGAGCGTCCCTGCGACGACGCGCGGCTCAAGAACACGCACTCGAGGTACTCCGACGCTGCGGCATGCTCGCTATCGCCAACCGGCCCGCCGCCGCGCTCACCCTGCTGGAGCGAAAGCGGCTGGAGATGGCCAGGGCACTGGCGACCGACCCCCAGGTGCTGCTGCTGGACGAGATCGCCGGCGGCCTCACGGACGCCGAGACCACGGAACTGGTCCTCACCATCCGACAGTTGCGCGCAGACGGCCTGGCGATCGTCTGGATCGAGCATGTGATCCACGCCCTGTTGCAGGTGATCGACCGTCTGCTCTGCCTCGCGCAGGGCCGGGTGCTGGCCGAGGGCGAACCTGAGGCCGTCATGTCCGATCAGCGCGTGATCGAGGCATATCTGGGGAGCGCGGCATGAGGCTGCTGTCCGTGGAGAATCTGGACGTCCGGCATGGCCTGCTGCACGCGGTACGCGACGTGTCGTTCGCGGTGTCCGAGGGTGAAGTCATCGCGCTCGTCGGGGCCAACGGCGCCGGCAAGTCGACCCTGATGCGGGCCGTGGCCGGTGCGCACCGGCCCGCGCAGGGCCGTATCGCCCTGGCCGGCGAAAATGTCACCTCACTGCGCGCGCACAACCGCGTTGCGGCGGGTATCGCTCTGGTCCCCGAGGGGCGGCGGCTGTTCGCCGACCTGACGGTAGGGGAAAACCTGTTGGTCGCCGCCCGAGTCCGGCGCCCCGGGCCGTGGGACCTGACTGCCGTCGTGGCAGCCTTCCCCTTGCTCGACGGGCTGCTGCGGCGGAGGGCCGGCGACCTGTCGGGCGGGCAGCAGCAGGCCGTGGCCATCGGCCGGGCGCTGATGACCAATCCCCGCCTGCTGCTCCTCGACGAGGTCTCGCTCGGCCTCGCCCCCGTCATGGTCGACACCCTCTACGAGTCGCTGGGCAACATCCTGTCCGGTGGTACGACCGTGCTGCTGGTCGAGCAGGATCTTGGCCGCGCGCTGGGCGTGGCACGGCGCGTGCTGTGCATGCTCGAAGGCCGCGTGGTACTGGATGAACCTGCCGGCCAGGTCACCCGCGAACGAGTGGTCGAGGCGTACTTCGGGCTGGGACGGGTGGCTGCTGCCCCGAAGGACCTCCACGACGACGCTGCCAGGGAGCCGGCATGAACTGGATCAACGCAGTGGTGCAGGGCGTCATGCTCGGCGGCCTCTACGCCCTCTTCGCCTGTGGGCTGTCGCTGATGTTCGGCGTCATGCGCACTGTCAACCTCAGCCATGGCGACCTCGCGGTGCTGGGGGCCTTCCTCGTCGCCGTCCTGGCGGCGGCGGTAGGGATCAACCCGTTCCTCGCCCTGCTGCTGGTGCTGCCGGTGATGGGGCTGATCGGAGTCGCGTTGCAGCGCGGCGTCCTCAGCGCCGCACTGCGCAGTGGTGAGATGTCCCCGATGCTGGCCACCTTCGGCCTGGCCATCGTGCTGCAGAACGTGATGCTGGAAACCTTCAGCGCTGACACCCGGTCCCTGGACGTCGGGTCGCTCGCCACCGCCGGACTGCAGCTCGGGTCCTCGTTGAGCGTTCCGTACCTTGGACTACTGACACTTGCTGTCGCCGTGGGGTTGCTGGGCGGCCTGCAACTGCTGCTGTCCCGTACCGGGACCGGCCGTGCCATCCGGGCCACCGCCGCCGACGCCGACACGGCCGAACTGGTGGGGATCGACAGTCGCCGGGTCTACGCCTGGGCCTCCGCCATAGCCGTCGCCACAGCCGGGCTGGCGGGTGCCTTCTTCGCGATGCGCTCGACGTTCAGCCCGTCCACGGGCCCCACTCAGTTGCTCTTCGCCTTCGAGGTCGTCGTGATCGGCGGGCTCGGCTCGCTGTGGGGCACGCTCGCAGGCGGCATCGTGCTCGGCGTCGCGCAGACGGTGGGCGCGCAGATCGATCCCCGGTTCTCCATCGTCGCCGGACACGCGGTGTTCCTCGCGGTCCTCGCCCTCCGCCCCCAGGGACTGCTCGGTATGAGAAGGAGCCGTACATGACCACCGCGTCCACCGGACCGACCGCCTCCGCACCACCCGGCGTCACGGTGCACCGCTGGACTTCGGTGTCCCGGACGGCGTCCGGCACACTGACCGCGGTGCTGCTCGCGCTGGCCTTCGCACCGTTCGCGTTCACACCGGACGTGACCGCCAAACTGACCACGCTGTTCGTCCTGATCATGCTCGCGGTGATGTGGAACACCCTGGCCGGTTACGCCGGGCTGATATCAGTCGGTCAGCAGGGGTTCATCGGGCTGGGTGCCTACGGAGTCTTCCTGCTGGTCGACCGGGGCGTCAGCCCGTTTGCGGCGATCCTGCTGAGCGCCGTGCTGGTCGGGGTCTTGGCTGTCCCCACCTCGCTGCTGGCCTTCCGTCTCACCGGTGGGCAGTTCGCCATCGGAATGTGGGCGATCGCCGAGTTCTTCCGGCTGATCGTGGTCAACACTCCCTCCCTCGGCGGCGGTTCCGGCCGCTCACTGACCGGCCTGTCCGCCATGGACCCTGCCGTGCGGCAGGCCCAGGTGTACTGGCTCGCCCTGGCCGTGATGGGCCTGTCGCTTCTCGCCGTCTTCGTCCTGCTGCGCAGCAGGCTGGGAACGGCGCTGGAGGCGATCCGGGACGATCCGGTCGGCGCGGCCTCCGTCGGGGTACGGGTCGCTTCCGCGAAACGGCTGGTCTTCGTTCTGGCGGCGACCGGCAGCGCGGCGGCCGGCGGCCTCACGCTCGCCAGCACACTCCGGGTGCAGCCGGACTCGATCTTCGGAGTTCAGTGGTCGGCCTACATGATCTTCATGGTGGTCATCGGCGGACTCGGCACCTTCGAGGGTCCGATCGTCGGCGCGATCGTGTTCTTCCTGGCCCAGGACCAGTTCGGGGACACCGGCGGCACCTGGTACCTGATCGCGCTGGGAGCCATGGCCATCGGGATGACCCTGTGGATGCCCCATGGCCTGTGGGGCACGGTGGCCCGTCGGCGAGATGTGGAACTGCTGCCGGTCGGCTACCGGGTGAAGGGGCCAGGCAGGCCCGCGGCCTGAGGGCAGACCGAACGGCCTGCCGACCGGCAATAGGGCGGCCTCGGGTCGGCTCAGGAGGGACTGGCTCCCGCACTCCGATCCGGGACTCGACCCTTGGCCGAGACCTGATTCTCGTTAGCGAATCGGCCATGTAGAGCATCGTCCAACGGGACTTCTGTTCGGGTTGACGGCAACGGCGGCGGACACCAGGTGTCCGCCGCCGTTGCCATACGTATGTCAGGGGTGGTCGAGGGCGCGGCCGAGCTCGCGCTGGAGGCGGAGTCGGACGTGGGCGTAGACGGTGGCGGTGCCGCCGATATAGACCATGGCGGAGATGGCGGCGCGCCTGAACCGGGAGACCACGGCCGGCGTCAGCACGGAGGACGTGCTGGCCGCGATCGGCGAGACCAGGACCGGGAGGTGAGCGAGACGGTCGTCATGGACTGCTCCGCCCTTGTGCACTTCCTCACCAACCACGACCCGCTCGGCCTTGCCGTCCGCACCCGGGTGGGTGCCGCCGATGCCGTCGCCGTGCCCACGCTCATCGACTACGAGATTCAGTCCGCACTCCTCGGCATGAGGAGAGGGGCAACCTCACGGCGAGGGAAGTGGCCCAGGCTGTCGATGCCTACCGGCAGCTCCCACTCGTCCGACACGAGATGCTCCCCTCTGGGATCGCGTTCAGGCTCTCCACGGAAACCTGAGCGCCTGCGGTGCCCAGTACGTCGCCCTGGCCGAGGCTCTCGCCGCAACGCTGATCACCGGTGATGCGCGGATCGAACGGAGCGGTGCTGCGAAATGCGGTATCGAGGTCTTCGGCTCGAACTGACGGCGGCGCGGCCGTGGGGCCGCTGACTCAGGACGGCGCGGGCGGGCTGGTGAAAGGCCGGCGGTGGCTTGTTGGAGGTCACCTACAACTCGACCCCAACACCTCGCTGCGCTGCTCAGCGACGCCCCCGGTGGCCAGCCGGTGGCCGGACGCCTTGGGACGGCGCGGCACGAGGCATCACCGATCAGGACGCCGGAGCCGCTCTGATCAGGCAGGACAGCATCAGGCATTACCCGTTGGTGCGAGGCGACATGATCCCTCACGGTCTCGTAATGCGTAGGTCTCGGGTTCGAATCCCGAAGGCGGCTCTGTGGTAAACCCCAGGTCAGGTCTCTGACCTGGGGTTTCTTGTTTCGGGTGACCTTGGAATCTCGGCAAATCGGGCACTGTCTGCCTGTGCATCGTAATGCGTAGGCCAGAGGCTTGGTTTCTGTGACGAGATCGGAGATCTGGCCTCCTGACTTGGTCTTCTGCTTGCTCTCAAGGGATGGATCACGCTTGCGCGATAGGTCCCGGTGGACAACCGGTGGACAGCTGTGCGTGAGACTCCATCAGGGGACTGTTGTCGCCCTGCGACGATGGGCGAAATCCACTGGTCTCCGATAGGGCGACAGGTGTCGTCGGGACTGTCCGGTCCGGACAGATCTCGCGTCGGGATTGGATCCTGACGATGATTGGCCGTGACGAGGCAAGGGCATTGAAAGAGCGCCTGCGCCTGTGCATGCGGGGGCGTCGTCCTTTTCAGAGCAAGACGAACCCTTTCGCGAGCACGTGGCAGGGTACGAAGTGCAGCGGTGGTCCCTTCAGCCGCCGTATGGTCAACGCCCGTCAGAACACCGACGCGGGCCGCGCGCTCAACGGCTTCTGCACCAACCCTGGTACTCGCTCAGTACCACCTCTTCCAGATCGCGGACCCGCAAGGGTCCGTGGCCGACGACCTCGACGCCACCCGCAACGGGCTCGTATCCGCAGCCGGTGGCGCCATCGAGGTGAGGACCGGGATCCACCCGGCAACGTCCGAGTCACGGTCGACCCCTGCTCCCAGCGGCCCGACCCCGCTCCGGACTGGGGAGAGATCGCAGAGATCTCGTGTCACTCCCTCTCCGGGGAAGTGCTGGTGACACCCCTCATGGGCGACCCCGAGGATCTGCCCTCCCTGACATCCCAGGGCCCGGGCCGATACCGGCTGCGCGTCCATGCGCACGGCAGGGACAGTGCCGTCGACGAGACAACGGTGGATGACGTCCGGGAGTCGTACCTGATCCAGAGCTGGCCCGCCCCACACGAGGAGGCGCTCCTGGTGCAGGCGACCGACACCTACGGAGCCGAGGTACGAGCCCAGGCGGCCGACGACACCATCGTCATCGACCACGAGGACTCGCCCGCCACCCAGACCGGCCGGGAACGCGACATCCTGCGCCTGGCCGAACGCGGCGACAACTCCTGACCCACGCTCGCACGCCCTTCGGCCGGGCCGGCCCCTCACGCGGCTGCCCCAACCGAGGGCGATGGCACTACGCGTGTTGCACAGGTCTGCTCTCACTGTCGTCGCGCATGACGACCTGTTCCCGTCGTCGCTCAGTCGGTCCCGCAACCGTCGGGCCACAACGACCAACCGCTGCAGGCCCTCACGGCCAATCGTGGCGGCTGTACCCGCCGTGCTCGCCCTCCTGTCGCGCGGCCGGAGCGGGCTCCAGCAGGTGCTGGGCGCTCTGGGCGTCACGGACGCACCGGCGGCTGGTGATGGCCGTAGTGAGGGCGGGTACCGGCAGCGTGCGGGGGTGCCACGCTGCCGGGGGCCGGCAGGTCCCCGGGCAGGAATTACCCGGGCGTACTTTTCTGCAAGCTCCCCCTGCATCAAGTTGCAGCGAAAGTCATTGCGCGCTCACTGATCTCTCTGGAAATATTCACGACGTCAGAAGTCGACGCCAGAAGTTGCGATCCGGGGGGATGAATGGACTACTCGGTATTGGTGCCATTTCTGCCGCGCCGGACGGAACAGGTTCTTCCTTTCGCGGCGCTGGTGGAATGGACGGGAGCCGCCAGGCTCTGGCAGGGGCAAAGCCTGCTGATGGAGCCTTTCCAGACGTTCTCCGCTCTCGCCGGCTCCGGATTCCGGGTGCCGACAGGCCTCGGAGTCACCCTGATGCCGCTGCGGCATCCGTTCGAGGCCGCGCACAAGGTCAAGACCTTGGCGATGGCGACCGGTGAAGAGGTCGTGGCCGGCTTCGGGCCGGGTGCGAAGACGTTCCAGCAGAGCCTGCTCGGCGCTCCTTACCGCAGCCAGCTCACGGCGGTCCGTGAGTACATGACGGTGGTCCGAGGGCTGCTCAGCAGTGACCCGGTCGACTTCGACGGCGAGTACTACACCTGCCACGCGGGGATGGGCCCGGCGATGTCGCCGCCCGTGCACCTCGGGCTCGGGGTGCTGCGCCCCGGCATGGCCCGCCTCGCGGGCGAGGTCGCGGACGTGGCGATCACCTGGCTCACGCCGGCGGCCTACGTCGACGGCGTCGTCCGCCCCGCGCTGCGGGAGGGGGCGAGCGCGGCGGGCCGGGCCGTGCCGAAGATCACGGCGATGGTGCCGGTGGCGCTGGAACGCCCCGACCGGGACGTCTCCGATTTCGTGCTGGCGAGTAATGCGGCGCATATGCAGGCGCCGCACTATATCGACATGCTCGGAAAGGCGGGCATCGATTTCACCGAGCGCGATCCGAAATCGGCCGCGCGGCTCATGGCGGAATCCGGGGCGTTCGTCTTCGGGAATCTCGACCAGATCGTGAAGCAGCTCGACGAGTATCGGGATGCGGGGGTCGATGAAATCGTGCTGAACCTCACGGGCGTGTGCCGACTCTACGGAGCGAGCGCTGCAATGGACGACTTGAAGCAGATTCTGGCCGCCGTGGGCGCGGACAGGAGGGACTCCGGTGAATGAGGAACTGATCGCCCGTGTGGGCCACCACCTGCGTTCCTGGGTCACAGGGCGCCCGCTGACCGCTGAAACACCGGGTGCCGCCGTCACCGTCGTCCTGGAGGACGCGGCCGGTCTGGACGCTGTGCTCGGCTCCGACGCCGTGGGACCGGGGACGCTCGTCCTCGTCCCGGAGGCTCCGGCGGTGCAGCAGGGCCGCGACGACCGGTCCGGTGCCACCGTCGTCGGCTACGAAGGCTCGCTGAGCGGCTCGGAAGGCGACGCGTCGGTCGACGACGTCCTCTTCCTCCAGATCCAGGACTACGGCGTCAGCCCGTACATGTCGCTGCTCGGCACGACGCTCGTGCGGATGTCCGGCGACACGGACTTCGACCTGTTCCTCGCGGATGCCGACGCCGCGCGGACGGAGGGCCGGTTCGCCGCGTTCGCGGTCAGCCCGGCCGTGCAGCTCGCGGACCTCTCCGCGCTCGGCGCGCGGGTCCCCGGTGACGGTCCGGGTACCAGGCTCTACGTGGGTCGGGACGGCGGCGTCTCGGTCTCGCCTCAGGGGCTGCGGCTGGGGACCGTCGGGGACTCGGCGGCCGTCCTGCGCGCGGAGTGGGAGCGGCTGAACGCGGCGAGCGAGGTGCCCGGCACGGTGCCGCTCGGCGCGGCCGTCCCGGAGGAGGTGCGCGGCCCGGCTGTACACCAACGCCCTTGGCTCGCACGCTACTTGACGACGCTGGACGTGCTGCGCGACCTCCAGACGCGGGGGATCACGGAGCCCAGGGTTTCAGGGTTCGGCCACCGGCTCGTCCCCGAACTCGCCGAGGCCGAAGGTGCCTTGTGCGCCGAGAGGGCTTTGAACGCCGACGACCCCGAGGCGCCGATCCTGTGCTGGACGCCGGAGCGGGCGTACGTCAGGGTCCCGGGCCTCGACCGGACCTTCCAACTCGGCCGCCGGGCGGCGGAGATCACGGAACTGCTGCTGGTCCTCGGCGCCGACGAAGCCGCGACGCGGCACGCGGACCGGGCCGAGGTCGAGCGGGTCCTCGCGTTCTTCGCCGACAAGGGAGTTCCCCTGGCACGTGTGCTGGAGGCGACCGCATGACGACGACCCGAACCGCGGCGGTCCCGGGCCTCGCCGGCGAGATCCTCACCGGGTACGGCGACCGAGTCCGCGTGCACGACCTGTACGACGAGGCAGGCGCCTCCGTCTACCACGACCTCGCCGCCGCCGACACCAGCGAGATCAGGGAACTGACCCGGGCCGTTCGTGCCGTCCCCGGCCCGGTCCTCGAACTCGCCGCCGGGTCCGGCCGGTTGACACTCCCCCTGCTCGCGCTGGGCCGTGAGGTCACGGCCCTGGAGCTGAAGGAGAGCATGGTCGCCCTCCTCAAGGAGCGGCTCGCCGAGGCCCCGGCGGGGATCGGGGGGCGCTGCACCGTGGTCCAGGGAGACATGTCGGCGTTCGCGCTCGGCGGCGCCACCTTCGCCGTCATCGTCCTCGGTACGACGTCCATCTCGCTGCTCGACGCCGACGGCAGGGCCGGGCTCTACGCGGCCGTCCGCGCCCACCTCCGGCCCGGCGGCAGGTTCCTGCTCTCCACGGTCGACGTAAACGGCGCTGACGGGGACGACCTCGACCTGGAGGCCGCGGGTGCCAGTGGCCGACGTTATCGGATGATCGAGCACTGGCGGTACGGCCAGGAGGTTCGCCAGGTCACCATCCTGACTCCCGAGCGGGAGACACCGCAGGACGGACCGGTACCCGTGTTCACCACGGCCATCCGGGTCCTGCCCCCCGACGACCTCACCCGGGAGCTGGCGTCGGCGGGACTGCGCGTCGTCGCGCGGCACACCCTGCCCGCCGCCTCCCCCCGCCACACCGACGTGCTGCTGGAAGCGGAGGCCGCCTGATGTCCACCGAACTCTGGCCCTCCCTGCTCGAACCCCGTCTGCACGGAGCGGACGACCTGTGCGCCGTCTCGGCGGACGGCGTCCGCATCCGCTTCCTGGACGGCCGTGAACTGCTCTGCGGCACCAGCGGTCTGTGGAACGCGAACCTCGGCTTCGGTAACGAGGCCATCGCGGAAGCCTGCGCTGCCGCCCTGCGCGATGCCTCCTACCTGTCGGTGTTCCGCTACGAGAACGTCTACGCGAGGCGTGCGGCGCGGGCGCTGGTCGAGGCGGCGGGCGCGGACCACTACGGCCGGGTCGTCTTCTCGACCTCCGGCGGTGCCGCCAACGACCTCGTGATGAAGCTGGCCCGGCACTACCACGCCCTGCGCGGGGACGGTGCGCGCAAGCTCGTCGTGGGCCTGCGGGACAGTTATCACGGGCTGACGTTCGGCGGGTTCGCGCTCACCGGCGAGAACCTCGGCCAGTCCGTCTACGGCGTCGACCAGCGGCTCGTCCGCCATGTGTCCCCCAACTCCATTGAGGAGATCGCCCAGTTGGCGGCCCAGCAGGGCAGCCGGATCGCGGCGGTCGTGGTGGAGCCGGTGCTCGGCAGCGGGGCGGTTCCCCTCACCCCGGAGTACGTTCAGGCGCTGCTCGAACTCCGGGACCGGCACGGCTTCCTCCTCGTCGCCGACGAGGTCGCCACGGGCTTCGGCCGCACCGGCGACTTCTTCGCCTCCCAGCGCTGGCCGGCCCCGCCGGATCTGCTGATCACGTCGAAGGGCCTGACCAACGGCACCCACGCCGCGGCGGCCGTCCTGCTGCCCAGGGCGCTCGCCGAACCCTTCGACGCGGCCGGCGACGTGTTCGTCCACGGAGAGACCCAGGCCGGAACGCCCGTCACCTGCGCGGCGATCCTCGCCACCGTGGAGGAGATGAGTCGGCTCGACTCGGTCGCCTCCGCGCGGCGCCTGTCGGCCGTGCTGGACGAACGGCTGGCGCACCTGGTCGCCACCGAACCGCTGGTCTCGGGCACCACGGGCATGGGCTGCTTCCGGTCCATCCGGCTCAGCACGCCCGGCGGAGAGCCGCTGCCGCAGCAGGAGGTCCCGGAGGTCGTCGCCGCGATCCGCGAGGCCGGCGCGATCGTCCACCCCAGCGTCAACGGCGTGCAGATCCTTCCAGCGCTGGTCTACACCGACGACGAGGTCACCGAACTCCTCGACTGCGTGCGGGCCGGGGTGGCCGCGCACGCCCGGCAGCCCGAGGCGGTCTGAGTGGACACGGTGTGGAACTTGAGCGGCCGACGCCCCACCCAGGTGGTGCACGGCATCGGCGGACTGGCCAAGTGGCTGCCCCACCAGAAGGGGCGGACGCTGACCCTGCTCGCGGACCCGGCCGTCGCCGAGTCGGAGACGGTGGACCAGATCCTCGCCTGCGCGGCCTGGGCGGGACGGCCGGTGGAACGGCTCGTACCGGACGGCCCCGGCACGCTGGAGAGCGTGACGGCGCTGGCCGAGCGGCTGCGCGACAGCGAACTCGTCGTGGCCGTCGGCGGCGGGACCCTGCTCGACCAGACCAAGCTGGCCGTCCTGATGAGCGCGGCTCCCGTGGTCCGGGACCGGCTGGCGATGCGCGGCCGGAGCGGGCTGGTGCTGCTCCCGGCCGAGGCGGTGCCCGCGGTGCCCGTCGTCACCGTCCCGACGACCGTCGGCACCGGTAGCGAGCTGAGCGGCGGCGCCTGCCTCGCGGGACCGAGCGGCAAACGCCTGGTGCTCGGCAACGGGCTCCAGCCGGACGTGGCGGTGCTCGACCCGGTCGCCACCCGGACCCTGCCCGCGGAACTCCTCGCCGAGGGGGTCTTCGAGGTGTTCTTCCGGGTCGCCGGGATGTACGTGGGGGACCCGCAGGACCTCCCCTCGGAGGACGCCTTCACCCTGACGCTGATCGAGCGGCTGACCGTGCTCGGCGCAGAGCTGGCGTCCATCCGGCGGGCCGGTGAAACCCCCGGCGACGCGCTGAGCCTGGAGATCGCCAAGCTCAGCGGCGTGAGCCACGGCCCGTGGTTCAACCAGGGCCGCGACCCCTGCGCCTGCAAGGGCTGGTACCTCGCCAACGAGCTGTCCACCGGCCTCGGCCTGCGCAAGATGACGGCCGCCGCCGCCGTGCTGCCACCCCTGTGGCGGCGCATCGCGGAGGGCGACGTCCGCTGGGGGTCCGCGCCCCGACTGCGCCGGCTCTGGCAGGCCGTCACCTCGGTCCACCTGCCGGCCCTGCCGGCGGACCCGGTCGAGGGGATCGAGTCCCTGCTGGACCGCTGGCTGATCGAACGCGGCATCGACGCGAGCGCGGAGCGGACGGAGCTGATCGCCCGGTCCACGCTGCGCGCGTGGGGTGACGGACTGCCCACCTTGGGCGCGCTCACGCTCGCCGACATCCGGCGGGTGATGGACCAGGCCGTCCGTCAGCCGCCCACCACAGACTTCCGCCGGCCATCGCCGGCGGACGGCCCGAAACACCACGGGAGGGGGGAAACATCATGCAGACCGTGAACAGCACCACGTCCGCGCCCCTGGAGCTGGCTCTCCAGGAGCTGGACCAGCAGCTGGACATGCGGGAGCTGGAGGCGCTCGACGCCCCCGACTTCAGCTGGAGCGCTGCTCTCAGCGCCGTCGGCGGCCTGAGCGCGGGAGGCGTCATCTCGTACGTCTCCATCGTCACGCTCGCCACCTGATCCCCGGATCAGAGAGACCCAAGACATCTGGAAGGAGGTGAAAGAAATGAAGGAGAACACGAACCCCGCTCTGGAACTGGCCATGCAGGAGCTGTCCATGGAGGAGCTGGAGGGCATGGAGGCGCCTGACTGGTGGGACAGCTTCCTCGCCAGCGCCGCCATCTCGGCCGGCGTGAGCGCCGCCTACAGCACCATCGCCGTCACCTCGGTCATCGCGACCTGACGGTGCGGTGCCTGACGGACAGTGCCCTGTTCCGGACGCCGGCCATTGGCGTCCGGAACAGGGCCGCACCGACGAATATACGTGCGGCCCGAAGCCGCAGGGGAGGACGTGGCGTGACCGACGCCATCGACATCACGGGACTCACGAAGCGCTACGGCGAGCTGACCGCCGTCGAGGACGTGTCGTTCACCGTCCGTTCGGGCCGGGTGGTGGGCCTCCTCGGGCGCAACGGGGCCGGAAAGACGACGACTTTGCGGATGCTGCTGGGGCTCGCGCGCCCGACGGCGGGCAGCGCCACGATCTTCGGCCATCCGTACGCAAAACTGCCCGGAGCGGCGCACCGGGTGGGCGTCAGCATCGACGGCATCGGCCCCTCCGCCGCCGCCTCCGGCCGCGCCGACCTGCGGATCTGGGCCCAGGCCTGCGGCCTGCCCCGCACTCGGGTGGACGACGTCCTCGAACAGGTGGGACTCGCCTCCGACGCCCACCGCAAACTCCGCGACTACTCACAGGGCATGCGGCAGCGGCACGCCCTGGCCACCGCACTGCTCGCGGACCCCGAACTGCTCATCCTCGACGAACCCGCCAACGGCCTCGACCCCGACGGCATCCGCTGGCTCCGCGAACTCCTGCGCTCCCTCGCGGAAGAGGGCCGCACCGTGCTGGTCTCCAGCCACATCCTTGCGGAGGTCGAGCAGATGGCCGACGACATCGTCATCCTCCAGAAGACCCTGCGCTACAGCGGCACCGTCGCCGACCTCACGAGGAATGGCGAACTCAGCCTGGAGAGCCGCTTCTTCGACCTGGCCGACCCCGCGGTGAAGGAGGACGTTCGTGCGTGACCTGATCGGAGCCGAGTGGCGCAAGATCTGGACCGGGCGCGCCTGGTGGGCAGTCGCAGCCGCCGCCGTCCTGATGTGTGTGATGGCCGACGCCGGGTTCCTCCAGCAGGAGCTGGACAAGAACCCTGACGGCGGCAGCACCGGGGAGATCACCTCCACGCTCGTGCAGGGCTGGTTCATGGTCGAACTCGCCGCCGCCGTCGTCGCGATGCTCGCGGTGACCCGGGAGTTCGGGAACGGCGCCATCAGCCGGTCGGTGCTGCTGAGCGGCGGGCGGGCGCGGCTGCTCACGGCCAAGCTGCTCGCCGTCGTCGGCAGCGGCGCGGTGTTCGCCCTCGCGGCCGGCATGCTGGCCGCCGTCAGCCCGTGGCTGTTCCTCGCCGGGCACGACCGGCAGCCGGAGTGGACGACGACCACGACGTGGACGCTGCTCGGGGTGATGCTGACCATCGTGGTCGGTGCCGTGTGGGGGGCGCTGCTCGGGCTGCTGATCCGGCAGCAGGTCGCCTCGATCCTCGTCCTGCTGGTCAGCACCTGGCTGGTCGGCGAAGGCCTGCTGCGGATCGTCCCGGCGATCGGCAGGCTCACCATCGACGAAGCCATGGCGTCCGTGTACCGGGGCGGCAACGAGAACCTGCTGCCGATCCCGTGGGCCCTGCTGGTGCTCGCGGTGTGGATCGGTGCGGGCACGGCCGTCGCCCGGACCCTGTTCCTGCGCCGGGACCTTCCGTGAGAACGGCCCTGAGGCGGCGCCAGGAGGAGAAGCCCCCGGCACCGCTGCCCGAGCGTCCCCGCCTGGCGCCGGACGCCCGGGTCCACGAGCCGATCGAGGACGGCGCCCCCTGGCTCGTCCAGTCCGGCGCGCAGCGCTACCTGCGGGTGGCCGCCGGGATGGCGGGCCTCCTGCGGCTGGCCGACGGCACCCGTGATGCCGAGGACATGGCGAAGGAGCTGGGCTGGTCGGTCGAGCTGGTCGGCGAGGGGCTGCTGCGCGCTCAGCGCACGGGGCTTCTCGAAGACGCGGCCGACAAGCCGCGCCGGGAGCGCCGGATCACGTTCGTCCCGCCGCTCACCGTCCAGCTCACCGTGGTGCGCCCGGAACGCATGCTGAACGTGTTCCGCCCGCTCACCGCCCGCCTCGCGCACCGGGGTTGGGCGATCGTGGCCGCGACCCTCGCCGGGGCGGGGCTGCTGTCGCTCGTCGTCCAGGCGCAGACGGCGATCGCCGCCCTGTCCGAGCCGATCTCCCTGCCGGCGCTGCTCGCGCTGCTCGTCGTCACCTACTGCGGCACCATGCTCCACGAGCTGTCGCACGGCCTGGTCCTGAGCCACTACGGCGGCCGGCCCAGCCGTATGGGCTTCATGCTCTTCTACCTGACACCCGCGTTCTTCTGCGACGTCTCCGACGGCTGGCGGCTGCCGAGGAACCGGCAGCGCGTACGGGTCGCGCTCGCCGGGATCGCCACCCAGACGGTCATCGCCGGTCTCGCGGGTGTCGGTTCGGTGGTCGTGGCGGTGGCGGGGGGAAACCCCGCTGTGCGTGACTTCCTGCTGCTCCTCACGGTCACCAACTACGTCTCCGGCCTCTTCAACACCATCCCGTTCGTCAAGCTCGACGGCTACCTGGCGCTGATGAGCCACCTCGACATCTCCCACCTGCGGGACCGGTCCATCACGGACGCCCGCCGCCTCGTCGCCCGGCTGCTGTTCGGCGGGCGGTACGAGCGGGAGCTGCCCGGCGTCGAGTGGGCGCCCTTGTTCGGGCTGGCCTGCATGCTGTTCCCGCTGTATGTCGTCAGCATGGCCTTCACGCTGTGGGGGTCGGTTCTGGAGAGCGCGGGGATGGTGGGTGCGGTCCTCGTCTCCGTCGCGCTCGGGTATCTGTCGCTGCGTGTGTACGTCGGCGCCCTCAAGCTGCTTGCGGCGGCGCGGACGGCGGGGGCGGTCGGGTGGCGACGGGTGACCGTCTCTGTGGCGGCGGTCGGGGTGGTCGCGGTGGCGCTGCTGGGGATCTCCGTGCCGTACACCGTGACCGGCGGGTTCGTGGAGGAGCGGGGGCGGACGGTCCTTGTGGCGACCGGGACGACCGACCGGGACGCCATTGAGCCCGGCGCCGAGGTGAGGTTGCTGAGCGGCGGGGTCGTTCTCCAGAAGCAGCTCGGTACGGCCGAGGTCGCGTCCGGCGACTTCGTGGACCTGTCGGTGCCGTTCTCCGCGTTCGTCCCCGTGACCGGGCTCGACTCGCTGAAGGTGCCGGTCGCCGGGGTCGTCCTCGACGGTGGGCGGCTCGCGCCGGGGACCACTGGCCAGGCTGTGGTGGACGCGGGTGAGCGGAGCCTCGGTGACTGGCTGTACCTGAAGTACGTGGCGCCGTTCTGGCGCTGACGTCGACCCCTGAACTTCCGTACTCCCGAAAGCGGTTGACCTGTTATGGATGCGTATCGGCGTGTGATGTTCCTGGCGCCCGGCACCCCCTTCTTCGACCGGACCGAGGCCGACACCTCCGACCCGGACGACGACTTCCTCGCTTCCGCGCCGCCCGCCGACTGGTCCTGCAACACCGGCACCGACTGGACGATGCTCACCCCGCACGGCTGTCAACTGCCCGCGCAGGGCTGGAAAGTCCACGTGTCGACGACGTCGGAGAACGCGCGGAGCGTCCTCGCCCGGTCCTGGGAGTGGCTGGTCGAGCAGCGCATGGCGTTCAAGTTCATCCGCAGCAGGCAGGTGCTGTTGCGCCGCAACGGCAAGTACGGGGACCGGGGGGCCAGCGGTAAGTTCATCACCGTCTATCCCGAGGACGAGACACGCCTGGCTCTCGTTCTGGATGAACTGGGCGAGATCCTCGACGGCGAGCGCGGGCCCTACATCCTCAGCGACCTGCGGTGGCGTTCCGGTCCGCTCTACGTGCGGTACGGCGGGTTCGTCGCGCGCATGATGAAGACGGCGAACGGGGAGAGCGTTCCCTGCATCGAGGACCCCGAGGGTCGGCCGGTACCGGACGTGCGCGGGCCTTCCTTCCGGCCCCCGGAGTGGGTGACGATTCCCGACTGCCTGACACAGGCGCTGGAGGCGCGCAACGCGGGGACGCTGCACGACTTCCCCTACCGCGCCGAGCGTGCCCTGCACTTCTCCAACGGTGGGGGCGTGTACCGGGGGACCGACACGCGTACCGGTGCGCCCGTCCTGCTGCGGGAGGCGCGACCGCTCGCCGGCATCGACACGCATGGCGAGGACGCCGTCGCCCGGCTCCAGCGCGAGCGGGACTGCCTGGAGCGGCTCGCCGGACTTCCCTGGGTACCTCGCCTGATCGAGGCTCGTGTGGGGCACGAACACCACTTCCTCGTCCGGGAGTTCGTGGAGGGGGAGACGCTCGCGCTGCGGACGACTCGGGACAACCCGGCGTCTCCGGAGGCCGATGTGGAGCGGACGGCGGCGTACACGCGGTGGGCTGTCGACGTCCTCGACCAGATCGACCAGGGCGTGCGGGCCATGCACGAACGGGGTGTGGTCTTCGGCGACCTCCATCCCGGCAACGTCATGGTCCGCCCTGACGACTCCGTCGTGTTCATCGACCTGGAGACGGCGTCGACGGACCTCACGGCCCGCCAGATCCACGCGGCGCCGGGATTCGCCGCGCCCCCTACGCACCGGGGCACGGCGATCGACCGGTACGCACTGGGGTGCCTCCGGATCGCCCTGTTCACACCGCTGACCAGTCTGTTGGCGTGGGGTCCCGAGAAGCTGGATCAGCTGATCGAGCTGATCGAGTCGCGGTATCCGGTGCCGGGGGACTTCGGGGAGAAGGTGCGCGCGGATCTGGGCGCGGGCGTGGTGGGCGCGGTTTCCGAGGGGGAGACCGAGAGGGGCGACGGGGATCTGGGGACGGGTGTGGCGGGCGCGGTGTCTGAGGGGGGCGGCGCGAAGGTCCGCGTCGACCTCGGCGCCGGCGCGCAGGACCCGGCGCCCGGCGAGAGGCCCACGGCCCCGGTCGGCACCGGCACGCTCGCCACGGCCGTCGGCGCCGGCGCTCTCGCGTCAGCAGTCGGCACCGATGCCCTCGCCACGGCCGTCGGCATCCTCTCCACCGCCACGCCCACCCGCCAAGACCGCCTCTACCCCGGCGACACCGCCCAGTTCATCCTCCGGGAGGGCGGCACCTGCCTCGCCTACGGAGCCGCCGGAGTCCTCTGGACCCTCGCCGAGACGGGGACGGAGATTCCCGCCGAGCACGTCGATTGGCTGGCGGAGTCCGCGCGCCGGACCACCGACCCGTCCCCCGGCCTCTACACCGGCACGTCCGGTGTCGCCTGCGTCCTACACCTCCTCGGCCGCACCGACACCGCGGCGGCCCTCCTGAAGGAGGCTTCCGCGGCGGAACCCGCGAACGACACCCTCCTCGACGGCCGTGCCGGACTCGCCCTCGCCCACCTGTACTTCGCGCGCGCCACCGGCGACGACAACGCCCTCGAGCAGGCCATCCTCCTCGCGGAACACCTCGTCGAGAGCGCGGCGACCCGTCCGCCCCGGCGAGGCGAGGCCGGTCTGCTGCGCGGCAGGGCCGGCACCGCGCTGCTCCTGCTGCGCCTGCACGCCCACACCCCCGACACCGGCCTCCTCGACGCCGCCCACGACCTCCTGGACGCCGATCTGCGTGCCCTCGGCTGGACGGACGACGGCTGGACGCCGGGCTCCGCCGGCACGCGTCCCACGTTCGCGGCGGGCAGCGGCGGCACCGCCACGGTCCTGCGGGAGTACCTGGGACAGCGCCCCGAGCCGCAGTACGAGTCGGCCTGCGAGACCGTCCTGCGGTCGGCCCTGGACTGCGTCCCTCACACCGTGGGCCTCTTCCACGGCTTCGCGGGCGTCCTCCTGACGGCCACCCGGCTGGCCGGACCGGCGCAGGCCGCCGCCGTCCAGCGCTACGCCGCCACGGCCCGCCTGTACGAGGTCCCCCACGAGGGTGCTCCCGCGTACCTGGGCCTGGAGAACGTCCGTCTGACGACGGACCTGGCGACGGGGGCGGCGGGCGTGCTGCTGGCGCGAAACGCTGCTGCGGACAGGCCGGCGTTCCTGTGAACGACGGTGTGGCGCCGCTGTTTTCGGTGATCTGCCCGACCTACAACCGATCGGCGAAGATCACCGAAACCATCGACTCCGTCCGCGCCCAGACCCTCCAGGCCTGGGAACTGCTCGTCCTCTCCGACGGTTCCGACGACGACACCGACGACTGGGTACTGCGTGCCGCGCGCCAGGACCCCCGCGTCCGACTCCACCGCGTCGAGCGCAGCGGCCACCCCAGCGGCCCCCGCAACGCCGGACTCGCCCTGGCCCGAGGCGAGTTCATCGCCTACCTCGACCACGACGACCTCTGGCGCCCCGGCCACCTCAAGGCCCTGCTCGGCATGTTGCGAGCGGGCGCGGACTTCGCGGTGACGGGCTGCACCTACCACGACGCGGACGGCGCGGAAGCCGCCGAGTTCGCCCCGCTGTCCGCCTTCTGGCACCCCCAACTCCAGGTGCTAGGACCGATGTTCGAGCCGTCGAGGGCGGCACACCGGCGCGGTGTCGTGGAGCGGGTCGGGGGCTGGCGCGGCGGTGCGGGCCTGGAGGACTGGGACCTGTGGCTGCGGGTGGCCGACGCGGGGTACACGTTCCGGACCGTCGTCGAACCGACCGCGGCCCTCCTGATGGACGTCGGCACCCGTAGGAACCGGATGCCGCGCCCCCACCGTCTGCCCCTGGTCGTGCTCGACGACGCGCGAACCGCCCACGGGCTGCTGAGTGAACTCCGGTCCGGCCGGCACGACGAGTCGTTCCGCGCGGCCGTGTCGGCGGACATGAGGGACTGGTACCGGCGGATGGACGACTCCGGCGCGCTGGTCCGCCCCCTCGACTGGGACGGGGACCTCGACGACGAGATCCGGCGGGTGGTCTCCGGCGAGGTGAAGCTCTTCGAGGAACTCGTGCTGGTCCCGGACCGGGGCCGGTACGCCCTCGCCCGCAACCTCCTCTGCTCCCGCACCGAACACGCCCACCGGGCCGCTCGGTTGGTGCCCTCGGTCCAGCCGCGTGTGCTGCGGCTGGTGAGGGACCTGGCCGAGGACGGGCCCGGCGGGCGGGCTGGGCGTTCAGATCAGGCCCAACTCCTTGGCCCTTAGGGCCGCTTGGAAGCGGGTGGTGGCCTCGAGGCGTCTCAGCAGCTCCGCGACCCGCCCCCGGTAGGTGCGGACGGAGATGCCGAGTTCACGCGCGCCGACCTCGTCCTTGTCGGCGCGCGACATGGCTTGGAGCACCTTCAGATGCGTGCCGTCCAGCAGGACGGGATCGAACAGCGTCGAGGCGTCCAGCGCCTTCGACCAGCAGAGGTCGAAGAACGACAGGAGGACGTCGGCCAGCGCCCCCTGTTCCACGCGCGCCCCGCCCGGTGCGGTGTCCCGCTCCGCCTGGACGAGGGCGGTCTCCCGGTCGGCGATCAGCACCCGTTTGAACTCGCCGTCGAGGAGGCGGACCTGTGCGCCGTGCCGGATCAGCTCGGCGAAGAGCGCGGACGTCGCCTCGTTCTCCAGGGCCCGTCTCTGGAGCAGGACCTTCATCGCCACCCCGCGCCGCAGGCAGGGCAGGCCGATGCGGCGCGCGGTGAGGATCGCCTCCGGTGTCAGGGTCTGTTCCGGCTGTATCGTCAGGACTTCGCGCCGGGCCTGGGATATGAGGTCCACGGCCCGGTCGCACATGCCACTGTCGTCTTCCCGGGGCTGTCCGGTGGGACGCCGTAGGAGGGACTGGCGGATCAGCGAGTAGCCGAACGACAGGATTTCCTGCTGTTCCGCATGCAGTTTCCTGAGCCGCTGGTCCAGCAGTCGTCCGACGCTTTCGATGTCTTCGCCGGTTTCCAGATGTTCCGAGTGTTCTGGTAAAAGCGTTTGGTGTACGGAGACACTCAAGACTGTTTCCCCCGTGAATGCCCTAAAAAGCGGACGCGGCGATGACCGCGGTGAGAGCGGCGATGGTGGTGCGGATGGTGTCCCCCAGTGCCGCGGCCCGGCCCTGACCTTCGGTGATCGCGGTCAGTCGATCATCGAGGGCGGGACCCTGCGGCAGGACGGCCTTCAGGCCCGAGTGGTGGAGGACGGTGATCAGCGCGGCCGTGCGCTCGTCGGGGTCCTGGCCCTCGGCGAGGACGGAGGTCAGCCGTCCGCGCAGCGCTGCCGGCTCCGACGGGTCTGTGACCGGGTGTTTCACCGATCCGAACACGCCGAGCACCCGCCGCCCCTGCTCCCGCACGAGCTCCTTCTCCAGGAGCCCCTGGTACGCCGCGTCGAGCGCCGCCTCCCGCACTGCCAGCAGCCACTCCCGGGGCGTCTCCTCGGGGTGGTTCCGCTTGTGCTCGTCCATGGCCGCAGCCGCCGGGCTCACCGGTGTTCCGGGAAGCTCCAGCTCCAGCAGGGCGGCGGCCGAGGCCGCCAGGGACACCCGCAGCGGCGCCTCGCGCAGCTCGCCGGTCTTTTCGTCCAGCGCGAGCAGCACGATCTGCTCGCCGATGGTCAGATTCGTGGTCATAGAATCCCCCGTTGCTTTTTCACATAGAGGTCGACGAAAGGAGTCAGAGGGAGTTCCCGATGGCAGAGGTAGGCATTTCGCCTTCCCTCCGCGGTGCCGTTCACACCCCTGGACTCACAGGTGGCGGCGGAGCCGAAGAAGCCCTCTCGGGCGAAGCCCTCGGGCGGCGCGGCGAAGGTCTGCGCGGCGGAAGCCTGCGGGGCGCCCAGGGCGAACGGGACAGCGAGCATCCCGCCCACCGCCGCCATCCGTATTGGTCTGTACATTTCAATCCCTCTGCCTTGTGACGCCAGGGCAGGATCACTGCGGCGTCATCGAGCGGGGAACTGGTCTTCCCTGACCGGTGAGTTTCACGACCCGACCGGCCACCCCACCGACACAAAAGCCCGGTGTGGGGCTGCCTGTGGGTGCTCGGCGGGGCGCTCAGGCGCCAAGTTACGCGCGTAGCGCTCCCATGGTCAACGCCCGCCGGCATGACACGGGCCACGATCAACAGGCCGTCAAGCGCCTTGCGCCACACTTTCCCGAATGACCACTCAGGGGCGTTTATGCAGGTCAAGGCTGTTATGCGGCTTACGTGAGTGTCCCACTTCGATGTAGTTCGCCTAGTCGTCGACACGGTGATCGAGGACGAGGTCACCGTCACCGGCCCGAACAAGGTCACGTCGTACGACTACGCGGGCGCCGCCTGGGCCTTCGACGACAGCGAGCTGGTCAAGACCAAGAAGAAGACCTGGAACCAGTGGCGCGGCTTCCGCTCGGTCACCATGAAGACGGGTGAGGCGGGCAGCAAGCAGCTCCGCACGGAGACCACCCACCTCCAGGGCATGGACGGCGACCGGGAGAAGGAGTCCGGCGGCACCAAGTCCGTGACGGTTACCGCCTCCGACGGCACGAAGACCCGTGACGACGCCCGCCACCAGGGCTTCGTCGTGGAACAGCGGAGCTTCAACGGCGGCGCCGAGGCGACCGGTTCGGTCAGCACGCCCTGGAAGTCCGAGCCCACGGCGACGGACGGTCACCGCCTGCCGGCCATCCTGCCGTGACCGTGTCACGGATGATTGTCCTGCTAGCCCTCTGGGCAGCTGGGTTTGCGCGCTCGGGGCGCTCTTTCTGGCGGCTCTTCAGCAATTCCGCTGGTGGACAGCCGGTGGACAGACGCCTTTGGACAGCGCATCACGGGGTCACACGGGTCAACTGCCGCATAGGCTCTGACCAGGAAAAGACGTCACCACGCAGCACGACGGAACACCACGCAACACGATTCCTCATGGTCTCGTAATGCGTAGGTCTCGGGTTCGAATCCCGAAGGCGGCTCTGTGGAAGCCTCAGGACTCACTCGCCGTGACCTGGGGCTTTTGCTTCTGGGGGATCTGGTGGTGCTCTTCTGCGGGTGCGTCGCGTTTTGGTCGTCACCTCACGACGCAGCTCATGGCCGCCCATAGCAGGGGCGAATGCTCGATGCGGTTGTTGGTGCGCCAGTGGTTCAGTTGTTCTCGTTGCCAGAGGCCCAGCCGGTGCACGGGGTCGTGGTGTTCGTGGGCGGTGTCGACGGCGATGATCGCCTCCGACAGGGGGCGTAGGGACTCGGCCAGGCCGGCCAGCCGGTGGTAGGCGAAGCTGGTGGGGAGTACCCAGCGGGTGGCGGTGACCAGTTCGGCGCCGTTGTGAATCATCGCTGACGCCAGGCCGAACGATTCGGTGAACCGGAGGTCGCCGCCGCTCTCGCAGGCGATCAACGCGACACGGCGCGGTGCGGGCCACAGGCGCGAACCCGGCACGCCGTCCGCCTCGAGGGTGAGGGTGCCGAGCAGGAGGTCCTTGGCCGACAGCGGCCGATGTGTGCGGACCGGCTCGGTGAAGCCGGTGGTCCCGGGGCCGCAGCACAGGTGGAGGGTCGCGTCCTCGCTCTGCCCGCTTTCGGCCGGTGCCCGGCTCACGTGCCCGACGTACATGAGCCGGCGTGCGCCTTCCCGGAGCACGCGGCTCAGCCAGTCGCGGTCCAGGTCGGTGCGGCGGAAGGCCTCGGCCGCGGTGGGGAGGGGCGGCGCGACGCGGCCCGTGTCGAGGTGGCGCTGTACCAGGGAGAGCAGTGCGGGGTCCGAGCCGGGCGGTCCCAGGACCGAACCGAGCGGGGAGTCGGCCCGGAATCCGGGGACCCGGGGGTCGAGGACGAGAACGACGGCTGCCCTGTCGGCGTCGGCGTCGGGTGCCGGGCGGGCTTCAGCGGCCGGCGGTCGTAGTGACACGGGTGCGGTGGTCACGACGTCCGCGAGGTCGACGAGCCGGGTGTCGTCGGCCTGGCCGTCGACCGCGAGCAGTTCCCAGGGGACCTGAGCGACCCGTGGCGACGGCTGGATCCGGACCAGCGGGCGGGCGCCGCCCGCGGACACGTGCCGGATCTGTTGGGTCAGACCCGTCGGCCACAACGCCTCGGCCAGTCGGCTCGCGAGATGGTGTTCGGTTCGGTGATCGGCCATCGCTCCCGATGTGAGCGCGCTTCGCATCCCCGCGCCGGGGCCGGTGCCGGTGCCGGGGCGGGTGCCGGTGTCGTCGCCGTCGCCGTCGCCAGCGCCCGGCAGCGCGGCGGTCAGCGCGCGGACCGCTTCGTCGACCTCGTTCCCGGGCGCGTGCCCGGTGCCGAAGCCCTGAGCTCCGCTCGTCCATCTCCAGGCCATGAACAGGTCGCCCGCGTCGGCCAGTCGGACCTGGACGACGGGACGGGGTGTCAGAGCGTCGGTCACCAGGACGGCACCCTTTCCTCGCTCACGACCCGTCGGTGGTAACGGGACTCGGCAGCTTCGACGTATTCCTGCAGTGCGGTGCGGTCGTGGTCCGGCGACATCAGCACCTTGGGGGGTCGGGTGACGCGGAGGTGGTCCCTGAGCCCGTACGTCTTCATCGCGGGATCCGGGAAGATCGCCGTACCGGAAACGGGAGCCGGAGCGGGAGCGGGAGCGGGAGCCGGGGGCGGGATGCGGTCCAGCGCCAATGGAGCGCCCGCGCAGCGGAATTCCACCAGTTCGAAGAGCAGCCCCTGGTCCTGGCGGCGTAGGGCGAGGCGGAAGGCCAACTGCATGGCCTCCCGAGCCAGTTCCAGCCACTGGCTGCGGGCGTGGCCGGTGGCGAAGTCGTATCGTGCCGCTTCCAGTGCCAGTGCGGCGGGAAGCGCGAGTGCGAGAGCGGCGTCGACCGCCGCCCTCTCGTGAGCCCCGTGATCCGACCGGATCAGGCGGTCCTCGATGCTCGACGCGACCATGAAGTCCGCCTGGGCGCAGCGCTCATAGACCTCTTGTGCCTCGTACACCTCGCGCGCGCCTTCGGTGAGCCGTTGCATCTCGGGGATGTCGCCCCGGATGTAGGCCTGTTGGGCGGCCAGCAGCATGGTGTCCGCGGCCGCGATCGACGCACCGGCCTGTTCGAAGCGGGCGAGGCTCGCCGTCATCAGGTCGTCCGCCCCGGCGGCGTCACCGCGCAGGGCGGCGAGAAAGCCACGGGCCTGCTCGCAGACCGCCAGATCGCCGAATTGCCGCTGTCGCTCGAAGACGGAGGATGCCTCGGCGTACATGCGCTCCGCGCGGTCGAGGTCGCCGCGGCGCATCGCAACGTACGCCCGCTGCGCGATCAGCTGCTGCTGTTCACCGGTTTCGCCCAGTGCCCGGAAGCCGTCATCGGCGCGGGCGAGGTAGTCCTCGGCGAGGCCGAACCGGCCGGTCGAGGCGCAGATCACTGCCAGGCCGGTGAGCAGGTGGGGCACGGTCGGTACGGTGACGGGCGTGGCGGACACCACGGCCGAGGCCAGCTCTTCGGCCCTGCCCCACTCGCTACGGGACATCAGCAACTGAACCCGGTTGTTGCCCAGTTCGGCGGCGCGGGTGCCGTCGCCGCCTTCGAATTCGGACATCCAGGCAGTCGCCTCGTCCAGGCAGGCCTGCGCCTGGTCCAGGTTCCCGGTGCGGCGCGACAGGTCGGCCTTGCCGATCAGTACTTTCAGCACGTCGTCCAGGAACAGTTGGCGACCGAGCGGTCCCATCGGCACGGATTCGATCTCGCGCAGCAGGTCGAGGGCCCGCTCCATGGCGGTCGCCGCCCCGGCCAGGTCCGTGGCCGTGAGCTGGACAATCCCGAGGTTGGCCAGCAGGTGTGCTCGCAGGAAACGCACGTCGGGGGAGTCCTCGAAGGACTCGGCCGCGGTGAGCAGTTGCTCGTAGGCTGCCTGCGCGCCGGCGTGATCCGCGATCCGCAGGCAGTGCTCGGCGGTGGCGAGGCCGGTGTCGAACGGTTCTCCGAACAGCGGGACCGCCGCTACCTCGTCCTCTCCCTCTCGTCGGCCTTCGTCTTCGTCCGGCATCGGCTAGAAGTCCTCTCCGGTGCTCGCGGAGGCGGCGATCTCGGCGAGGAACGGGCCGAACGAGCCCATGGGTGAGCTCCGCGGCGCGGGTTCAGTCCCGTTCGCCAGGCGCCGCCGGACCAGGGCGCGGATCGCGTCGCGGTCGGCGCGGCCGTCGGTGGGGACGTCGGCACCGGGGTCGAAGCCGGGGTCGAAACCGGGCAGCAGGACGTGTACGTCGATGTGCGGCTGCCCTGCGGCCGGTGCGTCCAGGTCCGCCCGGCCGGTCCATACGTCGTCCCGCCTGGCCAGCGGGATACGGTCCGCCGTGCCGTCGTCCACACGAACCTCCGCCACGAGGGGCACCCCGGCAGTGGGCGCCGCGGCGTCGGCGAGGACCTCGACCTCGATCTGGCGTCGCGCACCGACCGCCCGGGCGATCCAGGTCACCGCGGTCTCGGCCGCGTCGACGAGACCTGGCGGGTAGCGGCGCCAGTCGTTGACGCCTGCTCCCCGGGCGATGACCCGGCCGTTCGTGACGGGCGCGGTGCCTGCCGTGAGGGCGTAACCGCCTGGTCCGCCTGGTCCGCCTGCTCCTGCGAACAACGAACCCGGCTCGACCGGCGTGTCGGCCGGCCGGTCCTCGTCGAGGGTGGACCGGAGGCGGCGCAGTGCCGTCCCGTCCAGTCCGGCGTTGTCCGCCGCGGCGTCGATCAGACGCAGGACGCTCTCAAGGAACCGTGCGGTATCGCCGTGCGCCGGTAGCGCACGCCACCACTGGATCAGTGGGTCGAGTGCCGCCTGGTGTTCGACGATCAGCTGGGCCGTGCAGTCGTCGGGTTGATCGCCGGGCGAGTCGAACAACTGCTGGCACTGGTGGGTGAGTGCGGCCAGCTCCATCCCGAGCAGGTCCTGTTCGAGCGCGGGTATCCCGTCCGGATACGACGCCGGCCACCACCTGGCCGCCCAGTGCCCGAAGGCGAGCCGGGCGGCGCTGCCCGCGAGCGCGGTGGTGTTCACCGCCGCCCGGACGTGGTCCAACTGCCCCGTGGCACACGCCTGCACGGCGGTCGCGGTGCGCTCGCCGAAGACCGCCCACAGCCACTGCTGGGCGCGGCCCACGTCATGGACGTACGCCGTCGGCAGGCCCGGGTCGTCGGCGACCGGCCAGATGAGAACCGCGCCCGCGACGTCGAGCACGGCCTGGGCGAAGGCGGGGCGGTGTCCGCCGGGCGGCGCGGCGGCGATCCGGATCGCGCCGTCGTCGGACCGTGTGACGTCGACCTCGACCTCGACCTCGCCGTCGACGTTGGCTTCGCCCTCGCCCTCGCCCTCGACGTTGGCCTCGCCCTCGTCCCTCGCCATCACGCGCTCCTCGGCTCGGCCGTCTGCGGGCCGGCGTACGACGTGGCTTGGGAAGGCACCGCTGAGCCGGTGGCCGACAGTGCGCGCAGCGCCGACCGGACGCGGGCTCGGTGGTCCATCATCACCGAGCGGCTCACGCCGTCGAGCACGGCCCAGACGGACGCCACGTCGTCGAGCGGGGCGTCGCGGACGTCCCGCCCGTGCAGCCGCACCCACAGGCGCCGCATGTAGGCGGCCCACGGCGTACGGAGGTCGTCGGCGAGCGCGGCCAGCGGACCGCCGTCGGGGTCCGGAGAGGTCGTCATCCTGCGCGCGCGAAGGACCGACGCCTCTCGCTGCCAACGGCCGTTGACGGCGCGGTGCGCCGCTGTCTGCGGCAGCACGGACCCGCCGCTGCCCAGCGGGTCGAGACCGACGGCGAGCCGACCGCCGAGGACGACGGTGACGCGCAGGCTCTCGTCGGACAGGCCGAGCGGAGCGCAGCTGCGAGTGACCTCCCGCCGTACCAGTTCCGGCACCGCCGGCAGGTGTTCGCGCCGGGTCGACGCCTGCAGCACCACGAAGATCCGCTCGAACACCGTACGGTCCAGCGGAGCCGGGAGCGTGGCGGTCGATGCGCTACGGCCGACCGCCGGACGCGGTGGAACGTGGCGGGCGGTCAGGTTCAGGTGTGGAGGCAGCTCGTCGCGCCCCCAGATACCGCGGACCCCGCTCGGATACGCCCACAAGGCGCGGCCGATCAGGCTGCCGTACGCGCCGTCGACCATCGCCGCGAAGGCCGGCGACTCCCTCTCGGGGCCGGGACCGCAACAGGCGTCGAGAACTTCGGCCGCCGCGGTGAGCACCGCATCCGCTTCGCCGACGGGGGCCGGTCGACGGCTTCCCCAGGCCGAGGCCAGCTCGCCGTCGAGCCGTGCGTACCGGGCCGCGTCGGCGAGGTGGTCCTTCAGTGCTTCCACCGTGCGTCCGCGGGCCGCGTCCGCGACCTCCTCGAGTGCCGCCCTGGCCACTGCATCCGCATCCGCATTCGCATCGGCCGAGGGTGCTCCGTGCTCGGTGGCCAGTTCGAAGCAGAGCTGGAAGTACAGGTCCTGCGGGTTGCCCGCCACGATGCCCAGCGCGCGCCGGGTCTTCTTGAGCAGCGTGAACCACCGTGCCGTCGCCTCAAGTCCGGTGCCTGCTTCCCGGATCAGCGTCTCCAGGCGGGCGGCCTCGCGCGGGCCGAGGAAGTCCGCCGCGAGGTCCGGATGCAGCGACGGCCTGATCACCAGCGGCAGCACGATCAGCTTCACGGTCCGGGTCAGCGGCGCGCCACCCGGGCCGCTCAGCGATTCCAGACCCGGACCCAGGGCGCGCCAGGCCCGGTCGATGACCATGGCTCGCGGAGCCTGTCCGCCGGTCGGCCTGCTCGGAGACGGCATGCGCCCAAGATTACGGCGCCTCCAAATCGTGGGCTCCGTCGAGGGATTGGCCCGGATGAACCTGGGATCGGTAGGTGGCGGCTCCCGCCTAGCGTCCATCTCGGCGGGCGAGCCTGGCGTCCATGGCGTCGGGCCACCCCGCCGCCGCCGCTCCGGTCCGCCCGTTCGGGTCTGAGCAGGTCTGTCTGAGCACCACACCTCGTCAAAGGAGGAACGTCATGGGAATCTTCGGAAAGCGCAAGAGCCGTGAGGAGAAGGCCGCCGAGATCGCGAACCAGATCGCCGACGGCAAGGGTTTCTACGGCCGGGCCACGAGGGCGTTCGTCAGCCGTGAGGATTTCGACAGGATCCAGCAGTCGGTCGGCTCCTACCAGGCCGGCGTCACTGCCCAGCAGCTGCTCGCCATGGGGGCACCGACCACTCCCGCTGCCGTCGTGTCGATCAGCGACACCGGCAAGCTGGTCAATTTCGACCCCGTGGTGGACATGGTCGTGCAGCCGGCCGGGGTCACCGACCAGGTCACGCTCCAGACGGTCGTGTCGAAACTGCGGATCCCCCGGGCCGGCGACCAGGTGCTGCTGCTCTCCGACCCCGCGCGGCCGGGCGGTTACCTGTATGCCGGGATGGCGTGATGACGGGTTCCGCCCGGCCGGGACGGCGTACGCGGGGCGGCGACCGCTCCGGGGCGCCTCACATGCCGGCGTTCGGTGTCAGCCGGTTCGGCGGCCTCGCCGCAAAGGCTGGGGAAGGCCCTGCTCGACGGCCTTCGGCCGGTCTTGCGCGACGGCTTCCCGCCGGCCCTGCGCGACGGCCTCCCGCCGGCCGTCCGGACGGGAGACGATCACCCGCATGACGATCACCGAGAGCCCGCGGCCCACCCACGGTGGCCCGGTCGCCCTCGCGCGCGGGTTCCTGACCGGTGGCGTGAGCGGGGTGTCCATGGCCGCATTGGTGACCGGCATCGTCATGGAGAATGTGCCGCTGATCCTCGCGGGCCTGGGTCTGCCCGTGGTCTACGGAGTGCTCTTCTTCGTGGCCGGCGTGCCTCGGCGGGCCCGTGAGGCGGCCGTCGTGCCCCGCACGGCTCTCGCGATGATCGAGAACCTGCAGGCCACCGGCGCCGAACTCTCGGCCGACGTACCGATCCGGTTCGACCTCACGGTCGCACCGGAGGACGCGCCGGCGTACCGCGTCGACATCACCCAGGGCATCAACCTGGTCGACGTCCCCGCATACCGGGCGCGCGGCGTCCTGGTGGTCGAGTACCCGCCGGACCGGCCGTGGCAGGTACGGATCGTCGAGCGGCCGGCACCGGAATGGGAACGCCGGGCGGCAGAGGCCCGCCTCGACTCCGCGCCCGAGTCGGCCTCGGTCCAACCGCCGCCGGAGGGCCGCGCGTTCGGCGTCGCCGTCCTCGTCGGACTCGTCCTCGGCGTGGCCGCCGTGACCCTGCTGTTCCGCGCGGAACTGTTCAGCCCGGAGTCCGCCACGCGGCCGCCCGGCACCGCGAAGCCCTCCGTCTCGTCGACGTCGTCGACGTCGTCCACCACGGTCACGTCGTCTGCCGGGCTGGCCACGGTCGCCCTCGGCCCGGGCCAGTCGCTGCTCGACAAGGGGGAACTGGGCCGGTCCGTCGACGCCCTGACCCAGGGCAAGGACGCGCGTCCGGTGCTCTCCGTCGTCGTCCAGGAAAGCCTGCTGTCGGTGGTGTTCGCCCCCACCGGCACCCCGGTCCCCACGTTCGACCTGGCCTCGGTGCCGTACGAGCGCATCCCCGCGCTGGTCGAGGAGGCCAGGACCACTCTTGGTGTCCCCTCCCCGCAGTCCTGGCAGGTCACCGTCGACCACCTCACCGGCGCCCTTGTCGTCCGGGTCGCCGTGACCGGGCCCGACGGCATGGCCTCGCTCGACGCGGACGACAAGGGAAAGGTGATCCGGCGCAGCCCGGCACGCTGACCGAAGAGACGTTCCGGCGGCCGCGGAGTCATCCGGCCCACGAAGGCGGCAAGGCAGCAAGGCAGCAAGGCGGCAAGGCGGCAAAGGCGTTGAGCAGGGGGACCGCCCCCGTCTACCAGGGCCGCCTCGAAGCCCGTGTCAGGCCGCCCCGAAGCCCGTCAGGCGCCGATCCTGGCGGCGATGACGGGTGCGAGACGGTCGGCGATGACCCGGTGGCCCTGGTCGTTGGGTGCACCGAGTCGGTGAGGTGGCCCGAGCCCAGCCAGCCGGTGGTGTCGACGAACGAGACCCGCGAGTCGCCGCCCTGGACCGCCGCGCCGACAGCGGCCTCGGTCTGCGGGACGTACCGTCCGCGGAAGGTCTCTGTCGCGTGAAGGACTGGGGGCCGCGGCCGACGCCATTCGGCCCATTAAGCATTCCTATGCATTTCTCAATTTGTTCGTCGATTTCAGTGATATTACTCGCATGAACCGTAAATTGATTTCACGCTTGCGTAATGTGCCGACGACAGAAACAGGCGATTCCGTGCAAGCGAGAACCGCAGAATAGGCATCATCCCCTCACAGGAGTTGGCCCCTCGATGACGCTGAACATTCCTGATGCGCCGCTACGGCGCACCATGTCGGTGTGGATCACGGCGGTAGCGGCTGTGGTAATCGCTGCCGTCGTCCTCGTTCTGACGCCGACACGCGCAAATGCCATTGCCACCCCCGTGCCCATGGGCACGACGCTGGCCACTTACGGAGTACTGGGTGGTGCGACGGTCACCAACACCGGCCCCACGGTGGTCGAAGGTCTCAACGTCGGTGTGAGTCCCGGTACCGCCATCACCGGGTTCCCGCCCGGCATCGTGACCCCGCCCGGGACTCTGCACGCTGCCGATGCCCACGCGGGCCAGGCCAAGATCGAGCTGACCACCGCGTACAACCAGGCCGCCGGACAGGCGCTGACGGACGCGGTGTACAACGACGCTCCCCACGAGTTCGGTGGCCAGACGCTGACGCCGGGCCTCTACAGGGCGAACAGCAGCGCACAGATCACCGGCACACTCACCCTGGACGCCCAGGGCGACCCCAATGCCGTCTTCGTCTTCCAGATCGGTTCGACTCTGACGACGGCAGCCGACAACAGCACGGTGAGTCTCGTCAACGGCGCCTCGCCGTGCAATGTGTTCTGGCAGGTGGGCAGTTCGGCCACGCTCGGTACCAGCACCTCGTTCGTGGGCACCATCCTGGCCAACACATCGATCAGCGCCACCACGGGGGCGATCATCAACGGCCGACTGCTGGCCGACGCGGGCGGAACCGGTAACGGCGCCGTGACGCTGGACACGAACCGGATCTTCCTCGGACCGTGTGCGGCCGGGGGCACCGGTGGCACCACCGGTGGCCTGATCACGGGTGGCGTGATCGCCGGTGCCACCACGGGTGGCACCACAGGCACCACGGAGGGCACCACGGTGGGCGCCATCGGCGGCGTGCCGACGGGTGGCGGAACCAGCGGCGTCCTGGGTGGTCTTCTCGGCGGCGTCCTCACCACGGGCGGAACCACCGGAGGCGCCCCGGGCGGCCTGATCGCCGGTGCCACCACGGGTGGCGCCACGGGCCTCCCCACCGGTGGCGCGATCGGCGGTGCGAACGGGGGTGCGAACGGTGGCAACGGCCACGATCACGGCGGGAAGCCCGACGACCACGACCAGGGCGGGAAGCCCGACGACCACGATCACGGCGGGAAGCCCGACGACCACGATCACGGCGGGAAGCCCGGCGGGCAGGGCCATGGTGCAAAGCCCGACGGCCACGATCACGGCGGGAAGCCCGGCGGGCACGCCCAGGGCGAGAAGCCTGACGAGCACGGTCAGGGCGGGAACCCCGACGGGCACGACGGGAAGCCCGGCATGCCCGAGGGCTACAGCAGTGATCAGGAAGAGCACCACAAGCAGTCTGCCTAGCTCCATCTGAGTGAGCAGAACGAGCGGCGCGCGGCGGATCGATTGATGTCGATTCCGTCGCGCGCCGTTGGTGAAATCCCGGGAGAAGCGATGAGAGAAGCCAGGGTCAGCGCTGAGCCGACAGAACAAAGAGAGCCGGTTGAGGAAACCTCCGGGCATCAAGGGCTGCCTGAGAAGCCTTCGCCCCTTCTCCTGAAGGTGGGCATTCCCTTCAAGGCGGGCATTCTCCTGAAGACCGGAACGAGTGCCGCCGTGACCCTGTGCCTGGCGACGACCCTGGTCCATGTTCTCCTCGTGTTCTTGCACGTGGCGCCGGCCAATCCCCTTTCGCAGCAATACAGTCGGCAGGTCAATGCGTGGGTCTTCCCCCTGTTCGAGCAGAACTGGCGGCTCTTCGCGCCGGATCCCGAGTCGGTCAACCGGCAGGTGTCGGCGAGGACCTTGCACACCACCCCGGACGGCAGGGTGCGGGTGAGCGGCTGGTTCGATCTGAGCGCCGTAGACAACTCGGCGGTGGAACACCATGCCTTCCCGAGTCACACGGCACAGAACACGCTGCGGCGGGCGTGGAGTTCGTACCTCGAAACCCACGGTGCCGACGACCGGCCTCGCTCGGAGCGGGCGTTGATGATCCAGAAGTACCTGACCAACATCGCGGCAGATCGCATCGCCGCCCACCGGGGCGGAACCTTCGAGTCCGTCCAGTTGCGGGTGATCACGGTGCCCATCGCCGCGCCTGCCGGGCCGGCCGCGCCCGGCGGGGCAGGCCCGGCCGCCGCGCCGAAGCATGCCGAAACGCGGTATCTGCCCTGGTGGAAGGTGGCCTCCCATGGAAACTGAGCAGACGCGCGCACCACACCGGATCGGTGAGCTTCTCACCGTCCTGACGGAGCGGCCGGTCTCCCTCTACGCCGCGGCGGTCCTGCGCATCGGATACGGGCTTCTCTACCTCCTCTTCCTGTTGCGCGAGTTCCCGCACCGTGACGAGATCTGGGGCCCCGGGTCACCGTGGACGCCCGAACTGACCCGGCAGTTGTTCGACCAGACGGGGTGGGCCAGCATCCTGACCCTGTCCGAGAGCCGGGTGTACTTCGAGGCCTGTTACGTGCTGGCCCTCGTCACGTCCGCGCTGTTCATGCTGGGCTGGCGGACCAGAGCGGTGTCCGTGCTCTTCGCCGTCGTGGTGGCCTCGTTCCACGCCAGGGCGATCTTCATGACCGACGGAGGAGACAACCTCATCCTCCTCATGGCCCTGTACCTCGTCTTCACCGCGTGCGGCAGGCACTGGTCGCTGGACGCGCGCAGAGCCCGCCTCCGAGCCTCCGCGGACACCACGTCACGCACGCCGCCGGTTCAGGAGGCGAACGAACTCCGCCGGTCCCGACGGACGTTGACGGCGGTACTCCACAACTGCGCCATGTTCGTCATCGCGGCCCAGGTCTGCTTCCTCTACGGGTCCGCGGGTCTCTACAAGGTGCAGGGCGGCTCCTGGGGCAACGGGACCGCCCTCCACTACGTCCTGAACCTCGACCTGTTCCGGCCCTGGCCCGAGCTCTCCCTCATGGTGGACGAGCACGACGTACTGATCAGCATCGCCTGCTACCTGACCGTGCTGTTGCAGGTCGCCTTCCCGTTCGTCCTGTTCGGCCGGCTCAAGTACCCGGTCCTGACCATGCTGTTGGGCATGCACGTGGGAATCGCCGTCCTCATGGGCCTGCCCCTCTTCTCCGGCGCGATGATCATCGCGGACGCCGTGTTCCTGCCGGACCGCTTCTACCGGTTGCTGGGACGGCTGTTGCGGCGCACGATCGGGCGGGCGGACGTCGGGAAGGTGACCGGTCCGACCCGCGGAGGACCGGCACTCGTGCCATCGCAGATCGCGCCCGCACCGCGTGACGCGGACGTCACCGGACGTTGACGCGCCACAGCGCCGCACGGAAGGTCGACTCCGGCGCCTCAGCGCCGGAGTCGTCGTCGTGAATGGACCCGGTGCCGCGCGCGTACTTAAAAAGTCCCTACAGTGAACGGCTAGCATCGCGACCGCGATCGCGATGGGCGTGGCGGGATGGGGTGAGGGCGTGCGGGAACCGAGGATCGGTGTCGCCGTGGTGACCATGGGCAACCGGCCCGCCGACGTGGACGCGCTGCTGGAGTCCGTGGCCAAGCAGGATCTCGCACCGGCACGCATCGTGATCGTCGGCAACGGCTGCCGGCTGCCCGAGTTCGCCGCGCGGCTGTCCCTGCCCGGCGAGGTCACCACCATCGACGTCGAGGAGAACCTCGGCTGCCCCGGCGGACGGAACGTGGCGCTGGCGCGGCTGCGGGAGTCCGGGGACGTCGACGTCGTCGTGGAACTCGACGACGACGGACTCCTCGTCGACGCCGACGTGCTGCGCCGCGTGGCGCAACTGTTCGCCGCCGACCCGCGCCTCGGCATCGTCGGCTTCCGTATCGCCGACGAGAACGGGGAGACTCAGCAGCGGCACGTCCCCCGAGTCGGCTCCGCCGATCCGATGCGCGGCGGATACGTCACCGGGTTCCTCGGCGGCGGACACGCCTTCCGCATGGAGATGCTCGCGGAGATCGGCGACTGGCCCGCCGAGTTCTTCTTCGCCCACGAGGAGACCGACCTGGCCTGGCGGGCCGCTGACGGCGGCTGGCGGATCCTGTACGCCCCCGAGCTGCTGCTCCAGCACCCGAAGACCTCGCCCGCCCGGCACGCCATCTACTACCGGGTGAACGCCCGCAACCGCGTGTGGCTGGTCCGCCGCCGGCTGCCACTCGCGCTGATCCCCGTCCACCTGGGCGTGTGGACGCTGCTCACGCTGCTGCGGGTGCGGTCCGTGGCCGGACTGCGCGCCTGGTTCGGCGGCTTCGTGGAAGGCGTACGGGAACCCGCCGGCGAACGGCGGCCCATGCGCTGGCGTACGGTCTGGCAGCTCAGCCGACTGGGACGACCGCCGGTCATCTGACACGGACCGGACGCCGTCGCGGTTCGGGGCGCGACACGCGGCGCCGACCGAGGCCGGTCACCGCCTGATGCCGCGCTCGCCGAGCGCCACGACTGCCTGGGCCCGCGCTCGTCGAGGCTTGGCGCTGCCTGGGCCCGTCTTCCGCCGGGGCCGTCGCCGTCGAGGCCTGTCGCCTGGCCCCGCCTCCACCGAGACCGGGCGACCGCCAGGGCCCGTCGCCCCGCCTCCACCGAGACCGGGCGACCGCCAGGGCCCGTCTCCGCCTGAGCCCGCGACTGTCGAGTGCCGCGACGGTCGAGCGCCGAGCTGAGGCTCCGCCACCTTCTAGGCACGTCTCCGCACTGGGCCCGTCACCGCCGAGGCCCGGCGCCGCCTGGCCCGCGATCGCTGAGCGCCGCGACCACCGGGGCCCGTCACCGGCGGGGCCCGTCACCGGCGGGGCCCGTCGCTTGGGCCCGCCTCTACCGAGACCGGCGACCGCCACGGACCCGTCTCCGCCTGAGCCCGCCTCCACCGAGACCGGCGACCGCCAGGGCCCGTCTCCGCCTGTGCCCGCGACCGTCGCGACTGTCGAGCACCCCTGTGCCCGCGACCGTCGCGACTGTCGAGCGCCGAGCTCGCTGAGGCCCCGCCACTGGCCCCCGCCCCCACCAACACCCGCCGATCACTTCGCGTCCGCATAACACTCCACCACCGCCGTGGTGAACGGAAACCGCACCGGCGTTTCGCCGAAGGTCAGCCGACCTGCGAGGTCCGATGCCTCTCGGATCGCCGTCACGACCTTCTCGGCCTCGTCCTCGGGACAGTGCACGATGACCTCGTCGTGCTGGAAGAAGACCAGCTCGGCCGCCATGTTCGCGCAGGCCTGCCGCAGTGCGGCGAGCAGGAGCAGCGTCCAGTCGGCGGCGCTGCCCTGGACGACGAAGTTGCGGGCGAACCGGCCGCGGGCGCGGGCGTTGCTGGAGGCGTACCCGGGCACCCACTGCCGGTCCTCGGACTCGTCCTCGGCGAGGGGGATGCCGGCCTCTTCGGAGGCGTCGTCGCCCGTTCTGACCGCGGGTGGGCAGGTCCGGCCGAGCCAGGTGCGTACGAGCCGCCCCTCCTCGCCGGCGCGGGCGGCGTCGTCGACGTAGGCGACCGCGCGCGGGAAGCGTCGTCTGAGGGCGGCGAGGTTCTTGAGGCCGTCGCCGGAGGTCTGGCCGTAGACCGCGCCGAGCACGGCGAGTTTGGCCTGGGCGCGGTCGCCGGAGAAGGCGCGTTCGGAGACGGACTGGTACAGGTCGCTCTCCCGGCCGGCCACCTCCATCAGACCGGGGTCGCGGGAGATCGCCGCGAGGACGCGTGGCTCCATCTGGTCGGCGTCGGCGACGACGAGCCGCCAGCCGGGGTCGGCGACCACGGCCCGGCGGATGACCTTAGGGATCTGGAGCGCGCCCCCGCCGTTGGTCACCCAGCGGCCGGTGACCGTCCCGCCGGCCTGGAACTCGGGCCGGAAGCGGCCCTCGCGCACCCAGTCCTGCAGCCAGGACCAGCCGTGCGCGACCCAGATGCGGTACAGCTTCTTGTACTCGATCAGCGGTTTCACGGCCGGATGGTCGACCGTCTCGATCTCCCAGCGCCGGGTCGACTTCAGCTTGATGCCGTCCTGTGCGAACGCCTTGACGACGTCGGCGGGCAGGTCGGGGCGGACCCGGCGCCCGAAGGCGGCGGACACCTCGTCGGCGAGTTCGGCCAGGTGGCGGGGCTCACCACCGCCCGCGTACCGGTCGCCGAGCAGTTCGTGCAGCACCCGGCGGTGCACCTCGGCGCTCCAGGGCAGTCCGGCCCGGTTCATCTCGGTGGCCACCAGCATCCCCGCCGACTCGGCCGCCGTCAGCAGCCGCATCCGGTCCGGGTGCGCGGTGGCGTCGTGCCGGCGCTGCTGGTCGGCGTACACCTCGACGAGCTCCGTGAGAGGCAGGTGCACGGACTGCGGCTCGAAGAGGGGCGACTGGGAGCCCGGTTCGGCGGACCGCTGCGGTGGATCCGGCGGGACCGGCCCGCCGCGCAGCCGGGCCAGGGCGGCGGCCGCCGAGCGCGGCTCGCCGGAGCGCCCCTCGTGGCCGAGCAGCAGCGTCTCGGCGTCCTCGACGTCGTAGCACCGCTCCACTCGCACCCCCGTGGCGAGCAGACGCGGATACGTCTCGGCCGTCGACCGCCACACCCAGCGCGGGACGTCCGGCAGGCCCCGTACCGCCTCGGCGGGGTCCGCCGCCCGTCGCACCGGCCCGGCGAGCAGCCCGCCCGGGCCGAGGGGGGCGATCTCCACGCCACCGTCCTCGGCCGGTGCGAGAGCCCACCGGTCGGTCATGACTGCGAGTGTGGCAGCAGGGTCTGACAACGGCCTCCGACCTGCTCGGATCCCGTCCGCCCCTGCTCAGTCACCGCGTCCGACCCGGCTCATTCCTCCCCGCCGGGCTTCGCCGTGATGTTGGCGAGTGCGGCGGTGATGTTCTCCTCCACCGCCGCCTTGGTGATGCCGAGGCCGGACAGCACGCCCCGGCCGTTCTCGAACTCCAGCAGGGCCAGCAGGATGTGCTCGGTGCCGATGTAGTTGTGGCCGAGGCGGAGGGCCTCGCGGAAGGTGAGCTCCAGGACCTTCTTGGCGTCGGAGCCGTACGGGACGAGTTCCGGGACCTCCTCGGCCGCGGGCGGGAGTGCGGCGGTGGCGGCCTGGCGTACGGCGTCCAGGAGGACGTCCTGCGCGGTGATCGCCTTGGCGGCCAGGCCCTCCGGTTCGGCGAGCAGGCCGAGGATCAGGTGCTCGGGGCGGCCCTCGGCGTTGCGGGCCGCGAGGGCCTCGTTGTGGGCGGCCATCACCACGTTGCGGGCCCGTGGGGTGTAGCGGCCGAAGCCCTGGCTGGGATCGAGGTCCGCCGTCTCCTTGGGCACGAACCGCTTCTGAGCCGCCTGCCGGGTCACCCCCATGCTCTTGCCGATGTCCGTCCAGGACGCGCCCGAGCGCCGGGCCTGGTCCACGAAGTGGCCGATCAGGTGGTCGGCCACCTCGCCGAGGTGGTCGGCGGCGATCACCGCGTCCTGGAGCTGGTCGAGCGCGTCCGTGTGGACCTTCTTGATGGCCGCGATCAGGTCGTCGAGGCGTACGGATGACGTGATGTCGGGGTTCGTCGTCATGTGTCAACCGTAGGTTGACAGTGGAGGGGTGTCAACCTCGGGTTGACACTATCTCGGTGTCGCCACGAGCCGGACCGCCAGCCCCGCGAAGACCGTCCCGGAGAGGACGTTCAGCCCTCGGTTCAGCCGCGCGCTGCGGCGCAAGGCCGAGGCCAGTCGCCCCGAGAGCAGGCCCACGAAGCCGTCCCACAGGAAGCCCATCACCACGATCGTGCAGCCGAGCAGCAGGAACTGGCCCTGGACGTGCCCCAGCGACGGATCCACGAACTGCGGCAGGAACGCCACGTTGAAGAGGATCACCTTGGGGTTGAGCAGATTGGTCACCGCGCCCTGCCAGAAGGCCCGCCGCAGCCCCGCACCGGCCCCGGCGGCGACCCCCTCCGCGCCCGGCACCGACCGGTCCCGGAACGCCTTCACCGCCAGGTGGAGCAGGTAGGCCGCGCCCACCCAGCGCAGCACGTGGTAGAGCGTCGGCAACGTCAGGAAGAGCGCCGACAGACCGAGCGCCGCGGCCACCGTGTGCACGAGCATGGCGCATGCCACGCCGAACGCGGCCATCACCCCGGCCGCGGGTCCGCCCCGGCCGCCCATCGCCACGATGAACATCATGTCGGGACCGGGCGTCACGCAGAGCGCGAACGCGGCGACCAGGAAGGCCGCGTAGAGAGACATGTCCACCATGCGGCCATGCTCGAAGCCCGGACGCACGGCGGCGATCGAGTTTCGGGGGGTGAGACGATCGCCCGGTGACCAGCACAGTCGAACGCGCCTTCCAGGCCGCCCTCTACTCCGACTCCGACTCCGCCCTCGACACCGGCGCCTCCCTCCTCGCGGCCGACCCCGCGGCGGACGCCGAACTCGACCGGCGGGGCCAGGAGTTCGCGGCGACGGCCTGGCGGCGCGGCTGGCAGCCCGCCGACGTCGTACGGATCGTGCGGCGCGAGCTGGGCGACGTGCACGCGCGCGTGCTGTCCGCGCTGATCCGCTCCCAGGCGTCGTACGACCGCCCCCGCGGCCCTCGCTGGAGCGCCCAGCTCGACGAACTGGCCGCCGAGGCCGCCGAGGCGCCGTCCCGCACGGACCGCTTCTCCTACGCCACCACCGTCCTGGAGCTGTACCGCCTCCTGCTGAGCCTGCCCGGCATCGAGCCCCTGGAGGAGCCCGCCGCCCGGCACCACCCCACATCCGACTCCCGCATGCTCACCCGTATCCGCGCCCTCCTCGCCAAGGCGGAGGCGACCGGCTTCCCGGAGGAGGCCGAAGCGCTCAGCGCCAAGGCGCAGGAGCTGATGGCCCGGCACAGCGTGGACGAGGCGCTGCTCGCGGCCGGGGCGCCCGCGGCCGACGCGCCGGGCGCCTGCCGGATCGGTGTCGAGCCGCCGTACGAGCAGGCCAAGGCGGTGCTGCTGGACGCGGTCGCCGCGGCCAACCACTGCCGGGCCGTGTGGAACGAACCCCTCGGCTTCTCCACCGTCGTCGGCTTCGAACCGGACCTGGAGGTGACCGAACTGCTCTACACCTCGCTGCTGGTCCAGGCCCAGTCCGCCATGGCGAAGGCGGAGGCGGCACAGCGCGCGGGCGGCCGCAGGCGGACCAAGACCTTCCGGCAGTCCTTCCTCGCGGCCTACGCCCACCGCGTCGGCACCCGCCTGGCCGCGGCGGCCGAGACGCAGGTGAGCGACGACCTGCTCCCGGTCCTCGCCACCCGCGAGATAGCGGTCACCGGCCGCCTCGACCGGATGTTCCCGGAGACCACCACCACCCGGCTGCGCGGCGTCAGCGACGAGGCGGGCTGGACGGAGGGCTCGCAGGCGGCCGACCGGGCGCAGGTGCGGGCGCGCCGGCCGCTCGGCTGAGCCGGCCGCGCGCCCGCTGACCTGGTCAGTCGCCGACCTGCTGGAACCCGCTCACCGAGGCGTCGAGCTCGCCCCCGTCGCTCTTGAACGCGACATCCCCGTACGACCAGGGGAAGCCGTGCGTGGCCGTGGTCCCGGGCAGGCTGAACTTCCCGGTCTTCGCGGCCAGGCTCTTCGCCCCGCCCGACCCGGCCCGGACGTAGGTGATGGTGAAGGACAGGGCCTGGTCCTTCGCGAGGGTCAGCTTCTGGGAGGCGTCGGCGGCCGGGTCCGCGGGGACCTTCGTCGAGGTGTCACCCGCGGAGAGGTCGACGGCGGGGAGGCCGTCGAGGGTGCACTCGGCGCCGCTGTTGGTGATCGTGACGGGAACGCTGCCGGTGTCCCCGGCGGCGGGGGCGGCGTTGGCGGGCCCGACCTCGACGGCCACTTCGTCGATCGTGCAGGCGGTTTTGCCCTGGGTGGTCTTCGTGTCGTCGTCGCTGCCGCTGCCGCTGCCGCCGTCGTCGCTGCAGGCGGTGAGGAGGAGGGCGGCGGCGAGGGCGGTGGCGGCGAGGGCGGGGGCGGTGCGCATGAGGGTCCTCTGGGGAGTGTGATGCCGATGGTCCGGTGCATGGATCATCACGCATGAGAACCGTGGCACGGTTGCCCGCCCCTCCGGACGGCGGCGGTCAGGACCCCAGGCTCGCCGTCGGCAGGCCGCTCGGCAGCTGTCCGCCCTCCGACCTGGTGTACGTCTCCTTGCCGAGACCGCTCTTCCAGGTCACCTCAAGCGTCGACTCACCGACGGAGTCCACCGTCCCCTCGGCCCGGTCCTTGCTGCCGTCCGAGCACGTGAGGCGGATCGTTTCCGCGCCCGACTCCTTGTCGGCGGTGCCGCTGCAAACGACACCCCCGGTGGCGAAGAGCCCGGCCTTGGCGCCGGTGACGATCAGGGCCACGGCGTCGCCGTCGGTGGTGGCGAGCCAGCTGCCCTCCAGGCCGTCGGACGTGGCCGTGGCGCCTTCGCTGCCACCGCTCGTGCCGCCGGTGTCCGCGCTCGCGCTCGCGGACGTGCCGGGGCCGGCGGAGGTGTCCTCGTCGGAGCCGCCGTCACCGCTGCATGCGGTCAGCATGAGGACTCCGGCCAGGGCCGCGGCCGCCGCCGCGCTCCGCACCCGCCGCCGCGCCGTCGTACGCGAGAAGGTCGCAGAAGTCACTGGAAGCTCCCAAGCTGTGGCCGGTCGCCCCGCCGGCCGGGACGGCCGGACGGACCGCAGCAAGCTACCAGGGCGTAACCGGACCTACCAGGAGGACTTGCGAACGCCCGGCAGGTACCCGGCGTGCGCCTGCTGACGCAGACCCACCCGGGACAGCCCGAAGGCGCGGTAGTAGCCGCGGGGGCGCCCGTCGACCTGGTCGCGGTTGCGGACCCGCGTGGCGCTGGCGTCCCGCGGCTGCCGGCGCAACTCCCGCTGCGCGTCGAGCCGTTCCGCCTCCGTCGAGGACGGCCGCCGGATGATCTCCTTCAGCTCGGCCCGGCGAGCGGCGTACCGCGCGACGATCTCCTGCCGCCGGTCGTTCCTCGCGATCTTGCTCTTCTTCGCCATCAGACCCTCACTCCTCGTGCCCGGATCCGGGCCACGGCCGCTTCGACGCCGATCGTGTCGACGGTCTTGATCCCCTTGGTGCTCAGCCGCAGCCGGACGTGCCGGCCTTCGCTCGGCAGCCAGTAGCGCTTGGACTGGATGTTCGGGTCGAAGCGCCGCGAGGTGCGCCGGTGGGAGTGGGAGATGCGGTTGCCGAAGCCGGGCTGGGCGCCGGTCAGCATGCAGTGGGCGGACACGGGTGATGCACCTCTCTCGAAGTCGAGATGTAAATGGAATTCATTTTCAGTAAGATACCAGCATGGCTCGCAACGAACTCCGCCCGGTCATCAAGCTCCGGTCCACCGCCGGGACCGGTTTCACCTACGTGACCCGCAAGAACCGCCGCAACGACCCGGACCGCATGACCCTGCGCAAGTACGACCCGGTCGCCCGCCGCCACGTCGACTTCCGAGAGGAGCGCTGACCACCGCCATGCGCAACGGAATCCACCCCCAGTACGGCCCCGTCGTCTTCCGCGACCGGGCCGCGAAGTACGCCTTCCTCACCCGCTCGACGATGACCAGCGAGAAGACGGTCGAGTGGGAGGACGGCAACACCTACCCGGTCGTCGACGTCGAGATCTCGAACGTCAGCCACCCCTTCTACACGGGCACCGCCCGCGTCCTGGACACCGCCGGACGCGTCGAGCGCTTCGAACGCCGGTACGGAAAGCAGGGTTAGCAAGGTGCCTGTGCCCTCTGCGCTCCCCGTCGTGATCATCGGCGGGCTGCACACCGACGCCCGCAAGGCGGCCGTCGAGCAGCTGCTCGCCGACGTGCCCGGCAGCGTCGTACTCCACCACGACCTGGCCACCGCGGCGGCCGGCACGGTCGTACGGACCATCCGCGACACCAGCGGCATCCTGTCCGCCGGCGAGGCGCCGCTCGTCAACGACTGCGCGTGCTGTGCGCTCCGGGAAGACCTGGTGCCGGAGCTGCGCCGGCTCGCGGAGGCAGGCCTGACGCGCCTCGCGGTCGTCGAGCTGTGGGACTCCGTCGAGCCCAAGGCCATGGCCGAGGTGGTCGCGTCCGGCGGGCTCACCGTCACCGGCGTGATCACCGCCGTCGACCCGGCGCTCGTCCTGCCGTACCTCGCCAATGGCGACGACCTGGCCGAGCGTGGCCTCGCCGCCGCGGCCACCGACCAGCGGACGGTCGCCGACACGTTCGCCCGGCAGCTGGAATACGCCCCCGTCCTCGCCCTCGCCGACTCGGCGGAGGCCGACGACGAGGACCGGGAGCTGCTGGCCCAGCTCCATCCGACGGCGCGTCAGGTCGTGCTCGGCCACGGCGACCGGGCGGGCGCTCACGGGGAGCTCGCCCGCGCCGCGCTGGCCGGGTTCGACGTGGAGGCCGCCGCGGCCGCCCAGCACCCCGCGTGCGCCCTGCTCCCGGCCGAGGCCGACGCGCACGGTGTCGCCACCCTCGTCTGGCACCGGCGCCGTCCCTTCCATCCGGAGCGGCTGTACGACGCCCTGGAGGACATCACCTGCGCCGCCGCCCGCAGTCGCGGCCGGTTCTGGCTCGCCGACCGGCCGGACTCGCTGCTGCACTGGGACGCGGCCGGCGGGGCGCTGTGCGTGGAGAGCGCGGGCCCCTGGCTCGCGTCCCTGCCGGACGCGGCCTGGGAGATGGTCCCGCCGGTGCGCCGCGCCGCCGCCGCGCTGGACTGGCACCCCGAGCACGGCGACTGCTGCCAGCACCTCGTCTTCACGTCCCCGGGCCTCGACCGCCACGGACTCGAGGCGCTGCTGGAATCCTGCCTGCTGACCGACGCCGAGTACGCCGCCGGGCGCGACGCCTGGAAGCGCCTGCCACCCGCCTTCGACACCTTCCTGGAGGTCTGACCCCGCCATGCCGCCCCGCAGGACCGAGCGCAAGCCCGCCAAGAACCGGCCGAATCCACTCGACCAGGCCGACATCACGTACATCGACTACAAGGACACCGATCTGCTGCGGAAGTTCCTCTCCGACCGCGGCAAGATCCGCAGCCGCAGGGTCACCCGCGTCACCGCCCAGCAGCAGCGACGGCTGGCCCGCGCGATCAAGAACGCGCGGGAGATGGCACTCCTGCCGTACTCCAGCCGCTGACGGCTGCTTCCCGGCACCGCTGTGCGAGCCGCGGCCGGGCGACGGCCCATTCCGGCCAACGCCCGGCCGATGGAACACGAATGCCGCGCGATGCGTCTCTTCCTAAGGCAAGCCTCGGCGCACGGTCCGAGGCAGGCATCGGCGCACGCGGCATCGGGGGAACGTCCACAGAGCTGTAATCGCAGGAACACCCCGCGTGCACGTGCATCTGCAGATGCATCCGCCCATGCGTCTGCACATGAACAGGGCTATGATCCGGGTCAAGTTGACCACTGCATCAATGGCCTCACCAGCCAGTGCACCACCGGGGAGCGACCTGTGGACCACGACGTGTACGACGTTGAAGACGCGTCCGGCGTGTACAACGGCATGCCGGCCCCCCGACTGGACGGCGTGGCCTGGCAGAAGAGCCGGCACAGCAACTCGCAGGGCTCCTGCGTGGAGTTCGCCCGCCTCCCCGGGGGCGAGGTGGCCGTACGCAACTCCCGCTTCCCCGAAGGCCCGGCGCTCGTCTACACGCGCGCCGAGATCGAGGCGATGCTGCTAGGCATCAAGGACGGCGAGTTCGACCACCTGATAGCGAGCTGAAGCGGGCCGCGCCGGACCGTAATGTCTTGGTTGCACCCCGTAACGCGCGTAGACACCCGGCGTCAGAAAACGCCGTGGTGCGTCACTCGTGAGGCGGCGACTGGGGCAGCCGGAACAGCGCCCAGACCACCTTGCCGCCGAGCGTGCCCGCCAGCGGGTGCCAGCCCCAGCTGTCGCTGAAGGAGTCGACGAGGAACAGTCCGCGGCCCGACTCCGCCGAGAAGTCGTCGGTCTCGCGGGCTATGGGACTGTCCTGGCTGGGGTCGCGCACCGCGCACACCAGTCGCTCGGTCCACCGCATGAGGTGCAGCCGCACGGGCGGACTCTGCTCCGGTACGCGCGGGGTGTTGGCCGGCAGCGCGTGCCGCAGCGCGTTGGTCACCAGTTCGGAGACGACCAGACAGACATCGTCGAAACGCTCGCCCAGCTCCCACCCGTCCAGCGTTCTGCGAGTGAACTTCCGTGCCTCGCGCACCGCTTCGTAACGAGCGGGCAGAGCGCAGGAGGCGGCGCTGGACACGGCCGCGGGGTCCAGCGGCGGAAGGCCCTGCCGTAACGGCTCGAGCATGGTCGATCCATTCATCCCCATGCGAGGCACTCCCGGGAGTTCGCGGTCGTTGCGATGCAGCGGTTGCGCGAGACCATGGTTTCGGATGCGTACAGCAGATGCAAGGGCAGATGCACGTGCAGGTGACCGAATTGGACCCTCCCGTACCGCTTGTTGGCCAATTTTTCCGCCATCTTCTCCCCGTCTTCTTGCCGACTCCTTCCCAGAACCTGTCCATCTCCTGTGCGGATGAAGTGACTTCTTTCCATCTCTGTAATCGGACGAGTACTGCTCGAAGTGTTTTAGTGGCAGACTTCGGCCCCTGAAGACGGTTGGGGAGGCTGACGAACGTGAGCGCGGGAGAGCCCGGATCGGTGGTGCGGCGGATGCTGCTCGGCTCGCAACTCAGGCGACTGCGTGAGGCACGCGGGATCACGCGTGAGGCGGCGGGGTACTCGATCCGCGCCTCCGAGTCGAAGATCAGCCGGATGGAGCTGGGCCGGGTGAGCTTCAAGACACGGGACGTGGAGGACCTGCTGACGCTGTACGGCATCACGGACGAGGCGGAACGCAACTCGCTGCTCTCCCTCGCCAAGGAGGCCAACGTCGCGGGCTGGTGGCACAGTTACTCGGACGTGCTGCCGAGCTGGTTCCCCACCTACGTCGGCCTGGAGGGCGCGGCGTCCCTCATCCGCGCGTACGAAGTCCAGTTCGTGCACGGCCTGCTGCAGACCGAGGAGTACGCGCGCGCGGTCGTCCGGCGCGGCATGAAGGGCGCGAGCGCGGAGGACGTCGAGCGGCGCGTGGCGCTGCGTCTGGAGCGGCAGAAGTACCTCCTGGAGGACGCCGCCCCCGAGTACCACATCGTCCTGGACGAGGCCGCCCTGCGCCGCCCGTACGGCGACCGTGAGGTGATGCGTGGCCAGTTCCAGCACCTGATCGAGATCTCCGAGCGCCCCAACGTGCGGCTGCAGATAATGCCGTTCGGCTTCGGCGGGCACTCCGGCGAGAGTGGCGCGTTCACGATCCTCTCCTTCCCGGAGTCCGACCTGTCCGACGTCGTGTACCTGGAGCAGCTCACCAGCGCGCTGTACCTGGACAAGCACGAGGACGTCGCCCAGTACGAGAAGGCGCTGAAGGAGCTCCAGCAGGACAGTCCGGGCCCGGACGAGAGCCGGGATCTTCTGCGAGGTCTCCTCCAGCTCTCCTAGGGCTCCGCGGCGGCTTTTCCCGGGCTTCTCCGCCGACTTTCCCCGAGTTCTCCCCAGAAGATTGCTCTCTGTCCCCAACTCGCCTGCGGCGCACGTACGATGACGTGTGATCAGACCGTGACGTTGATCGTGTGTCTGCTAGTGATTTGGGGATCACATGTCGTCCTACTTCACCGACCTGGCTCAGCAGTACATCGACGGTGAGTGGCGCCCGGGCACCGGTTCCTGGGACATCATCGACTTCAATCCGTTCGACGACGAGAAGCTGGCGTCGATCACCATAGCCACGGTCGACGAGGTCGACGAGGCGTACCAGGCGGCCGCTCGTGCCCAGAAGGAATGGGCGGCGACCAACCCGTACGCCCGTCGCGGGGTCTTCGAGAAGGCGCTGCGGCTCATCGAGGAGCGCGAGCAGGAGATCGCCGAGGTGATCATCGCCGAGCTCGGCGGCACCCGGCTGAAGGCCGGCTTCGAACTGCACCTCGCCAAGGAGTTCCTGCGCGAGTCGATCAACCTGGCACTGCGTCCCGAGGGCCGGATCCTCCCGTCGCCGGTCGACGGCAAGGAGAACCGCCTCTACCGCGTCCCGGTCGGCGTCGTGGGTGTGATCAGCCCGTTCAACTTCCCGTTCCTGCTGTCGCTCAAGTCGGTCGCCCCGGCGCTCGCCCTCGGCAACGCCGTGGTCCTCAAGCCGCACCAGAACACGCCGATCGTCGGCGGCTCCCTGGTCGCGAAGATCTTCGAGGACGCAGGACTCCCCGGCGGTCTGCTCAACGTCGTCATCACGGACATCGCGGAGATCGGCGACGCCTTCATCGAGCACCCGGTCCCGAAGGTCATCTCCTTCACCGGCTCCGACAAGGTCGGCCGCCACGTCGCCACCGTCTGCGCCGCCAATTTCAAGCGCTCGGTCCTCGAACTGGGCGGCAACAGCGCGCTGGTGGTCCTCGACGACGCCGACATCGACTACGCGGTCGACGCGGCCGTGTTCAGCCGGTACGTCCACCAGGGCCAGGTCTGCATGGCCGCGAACCGGGTCCTCGTGGACCGTTCGGTCGCCGAGGAGTTCACCGAGAAGTTCGTCGCCAAGGTCAGGAGCCTCAAGGTCGGCGACCCGCGCGACCCCGAGACGATCATCGGCCCGGTCATCAACTCCTCCCAGGCGGACGCTCTTTCGGCCGTCGTCGAGCAGGCGATCGCCGAGGGCGCCACGGCGCTCGTGCACGGCACCACGACCGACAACCTGGTCGAGCCGTCCGTTCTCACCGGCCTCCCCGCCGACTCCGCCCTGCTCCGCCAGGAGGTCTTCGGCCCGGTCGCCTTCCTCATCCCCTTCGAGGGCGAGGAGGAGGCCGTACGCATCGTCAACGACACCCCGTACGGCCTGAGCGGCGCCGTCCACACCGGTGACATCGAGCGCGGTGTGAACTTCGCCAAGCAGATCGACACCGGCATGTTCCACGTGAACGACGGCACCGTCCACGACGAGCCGCTCGTCCCCTTCGGCGGCGAGAAGCACTCCGGCATCGGCCGCCTGAACGGCGACACGACGGCGGACGCGTTCACCACGCTGAAGTGGATCTCGGTGCAGCACGGGCGCAGCGGGTTCCCGTTCTAGCCGGTCCCCTTCCGGCTCTTGCCTCGGATGTGACGGCTTCGACGGGCCCTTGCGGACAGTAGGTGTCCGCAAGGGCCCGTAGCTTCGTCGGTGTCAGGGGGACACCCCCACACGACCCGATCTCGACGAAAGGCGGCCGGTCATGGTCACTCACGTTCGCGCGGAAGCCCAGGGCGACGAACGCGGCGCGCTGCTCTCCTTCCTGGCCGAGCAGCGCGGCGGCATCAGGCGGGCGCTGCTCGGGCTGACGGACGAGCAGGCCTCCTCGCGCCCCAGTGCCAGCGAACTGACCCTGGCCGGCCTGCTCAAGCACGTCGCCGAGGTCGAGCAGGGCTGGGTGGCCCGTGCCAAGGGCGAGGCGCCGGCGGTGAAGCGCGACGAGTCGAACTGGGACGAGTGCTTCCGGTTGGCGGGTGACGAGACCGTCGAGTCGCAACTCGCGTACTGGGAGCAGGTCGCCGCCGGCACGGAGGCGTACGTCCGCGCGGTCCCGAGCCTCGACGACACCTTCCCGCTCCCGAACGAGCCCTGGTTCCCGCCGGACGAGTCGGTCTCCGTGCGCTGGCTGGTCCTGCACCTGATCCGCGAGACGGCCCGGCACGCCGGCCACGCCGACATCATCCGCGAGTCCCTGGACGGTGCGAGTGCCTGGGACCTGGTGGCCAAGGAGCAGGGCGCCTCCTGGGAGTGACCTGGGCGCGGCCTAATCTGGACCGCATGTCAGCGATCCGCCTCCTCGTGCTCGGCGCGGTGCGCCAGCACGGCCGGGCCCACGGCTACCAGGTGCGCAACGACCTGGAGTACTGGGGCGCACACGAGTGGTCCAACGCCAAGCCCGGCTCTATCTACCACGCCCTGAAACAGATGGCGAAGCAAGGGCTGCTGCACGCGCACGAGATCGCGCCGTCCACCGCCGGCGGCCCGCCACGCACGGAGTACGAGATCACCGAGGCCGGCACCGAGGAGTGCTTGAGGCTGGTGCGCGAGGCGCTGACCTCGTACGACCAGAAGATGGACGTCAAGTCGGCGGCCATCGGCTTCATGGTCGAGCTGCCGCGCGCCGAGGCCGTGGCGCTTCTGAAGGAGCGGATCCGGCGCATCGAGGAGTGGCGCTCCGCCGTCACCGAGCACTATGTGCCCGAGGACGGCCCGGAGCAGCTCGGCCACATCGGCGAGATCATGAACCTCTGGATCCACACGGCCGACGCGGAGGCCCAGTGGACCCAGGGGCTGATCGCCCGCATCGAGGGCGGCGCCTACACCTTCGCCGGTGAGGGCGAGCCCTTCGTCGGCATCCTGACGGAGGGCCAGGAGAACCCGTACGCGACCGGGGAACGGCATCCGGGAGACGCGAGCTAATCAAGTTTGACCAATCCGGTTCCGGGCACTACCTTCGCCGGGTAATCAAGTTTGATTAGTGAGGGAGTGGGCCAGTGGCCGACACGGCGATCACCGTCGAAGGCGCACACAAGAGGTACCGCGACAAGAAGGCACTGGACGGACTCGACCTGCTGGTCGGGCGAGGCACGGTGCACGGCGTGCTCGGTCCGAACGGCGCGGGCAAGACGACCCTGGTCAGGATCCTGTCCACCCTGCTGCGGCCCGACGCGGGCCGCATCGAGGTGGTGGGGCACGACCTCGTCACCCAGCCCCAGGAGGTCCGGTTCCGTATCGGCCTGCTCGGTCAGCACGCGGCCCTCGACGAGGAGTTGTCCGGCCGCCAGAACCTGGAGATGTTCAGCCGCCTGTACCACCTGGGCGCCCGGCACGCGCGCGTGCGTGCCGCCGAACTCCTGGAGCGCTTCGGCCTCGCCGACACCGGCCGCAAGCCCGTCCGTGCCTACAGCGGCGGCATGCGGCGCCGCCTCGACCTGGCGGCATCCCTCATCACCGAACCGGAGGTCCTGTTCCTGGACGAACCCACGACCGGCCTCGACCCGCGCGGCCGCGCCGAGGTGTGGGAAGCGGTCCGCTCCCTTGCCGGTGCCGGTACGACGGTCCTGCTGACCACGCAGTACCTGGAGGAGGCCGACCAGCTCGCCGACCGCATCTCGGTCGTCGACCGGGGCCGGGTCATCGCGGACGGCACGGCGGACGAACTGAAGGCGATGACCGGGGGCGACCGTATCGACGTGGTCCTGCGCGACGCGGGCCAACTGGGCGCGGCCGTCGCCCTGCTGCCGCTCGCCGGCTCCGGCGTGTCCGTCGACACCGACCGACGGCTGATCAGCGCCCCGGTCACCGACCGCATGGCGGCCCTGTCCGGTGTCGTACGCGCGCTGGAGGAGGCCGGGATCGAGGCGGAGGACGTGGCACTGCGCCGCCCGACGCTGGACGAGGTGTTCCTGCACCTCACCGGCGACGAGCCAGTGGGTGACCGACGAGTGAAGGAGGCCGCGTGACCACCTACGCGCTGACCGATTCCTGGACCATGACCCGGCGCGAACTCGCCCACTGGGCACGGCAGCCGGTTCAGGTCGTGGTCAACCTGGTCTTCCCCGTGATGCTGTTGCTGATGTTCGGCTACCTCATCGGCGGCGGGCGGGAGGTCGAAGGGGGCTACGTCGACTACTTGATCCCCGGCATGCTCGCGCTCACCATGGCCTTCGGCCTGGAGGGCACGATGCTCGCCGTGACGCAGGACCTCAACAAAGGCGTGATCGACCGCTTCCGGTCCATGCCGATGGCCAGCGGGGCCGTGCTGGTGGGCCGTTCGGTCGCCGACATGCTCCAGTCGGTGCTGAGCCTGACGGTGATGATCGGCGTCGGCCACGCCATCGGCTGGCGGACGCACGGCGGGGTCGCCGGCTTCCTCGGAGCCGTCGGGCTGCTCCTGCTGTTCCGTTTCGCCATGCTGTGGATCGGCATCCACCTGGCGATGGTGGCCGGGAAGCCGGAGCTGGTGCAGGCCGTGCAGATCCTGGTCTGGCCGATCGGCTTCCTCTCCAACGCCATCGCGACCCCCGAGTCCATGCCGGGGTGGCTGGGCACGCTGGTCGAGTGGAACCCCATGTCCCAGACGGCGACGGCGGTACGGGACCTGTTCGGCGGGCCGGGCGGGGAGCCGGGGCATGTGTGGGCGGCGGTGCTGTGGCCGTTGGTGCTGCTGGGGGTGTTCCTTCCGTTGGCGGTACGGAGGTTCGGGGCGTTGAGCAAGTAGGGCGGGGCGGCTCGGCGAAGTCGTCGCGCGGAAAGTCGCGGGGAAGTGGGAACCCGGGCGCGGTGAGCGGTGTACCAGAAATGACAGTGCATCGCGGCCGGACGGATCCGGTGGATCGGGGGGTTCCCATGGGCTGGAGCTGGAGCTGGAGCTGGAGCTGGAGCAGGAGCAGGAGCAGGAGCAGGGCGGTGGTGGCCGCCGTGGCGGGCGTGCTGGTGCTGGTGCTGGCGACGGCGTGCGGGGACGCGGGGGCGGGCGGGCGTACGCCCGGAAGTACGGAGGCCGGGGCTCCCCGTGTCCCGTCGGCGCCGGACCTTCCCGGCTTCGTGGCCGGCATCGGCTTCGCGTCGGACGGGAGCGGGTTCGCGCTGCTCGCGGAGTGCGGCAGGACGCGGTGCCGACAGAGAGTCGCCGTGCTCGACCGGGGCGCCCAAGCGTGGCGGCTCGGGCGTTCCCCGCTGCCGGACGTGACGGGCGACCTCGGGATCACAGCGGGACTGGTCGTCCTGGGGCCCGGCCGGGCGCTTCTCACGGACGGCACCTGGCCGCCCCCGGACGGGACCTGGTTCACGGGGGACGCAGGCCGCAGCTGGCGGCGGGGCTCCAGCGAGTCCTCCGGGCCGACTCCTCTCGTGCCCGAAGGCGGTGCGCTGGTCGAGGACTGCCTGCGGATGGACCGGGAGGGCAGCGGCTGCGAACGGTCCCGCCTGGTCGCCGTCCTGCCGGACACGGGGGAGTACAAGGCCCTGGCCACCCAGCCTCCGCTGGAGGGCGCGGTGCGGCCGGCGGGGGAGTCCGTGCCGGAAGCGGGGAGCGGCCTGGTGGGCGCGCCCGCCGAGGAGTTGCTGTTCGCCTCCGGCAGTGACCCCGGCTCCGGCCGGCCCGCCCTCGCCGTCAGCGAGGACCGGGGGCGCAGCTGGCGGCTCTCGCCGCTGCCGGGGACGGCGGAGCACGGCTGGGGCGCGCGCGTGGTCGGTGCCGCCCGGTCCGCGACGCTGTACGCGGTCCAGCCGGGCATCCCGCCCGACGAGGACGACGTGAAGAACGGCCTGCTCGCCCTGTACCGCAGCACCGACGGCGCCCACACCTGGGAGCGGGTCTGGAAACACCACAAGGGCGTCGAACCGCGCTCGTCACTCGGCATCCCGATCGCCGCCGCCGACGGCAGCCTGACGGTTCACGGTGAGGCGGGCGTCTGGCGCAGTGTCGACGGCGGCCGTTCCTTCACGGGATCCGGCTCCCGGGGACTGGCGGGCTCGGTCACCCGGACGCCGCTCGGCTACCTGTGGAACGACAGCTTCGGCGCCGGGAGCTTCCGCATATCCGCCGACGGGGTCCACTGGACGTCCTTCGAGCTGGGCGAGGGGAACTGAGGGGGGAGCCGACGGGGCGGGACGTACGGGGGGAACGTATGGGGGAACATACGGGAGCACACCGCACAGCCGGCTCAGTGATGGAACCCGGTGACCGCCCCCTTGTCCCGGGTCAACGGTTCCGACTGCTCGCGCAGTTCGGGCAGCAGCCGTCCCAGGTCCTCCACGAACAGATCGGCGAGGTCGGCAGAGAAGCCGTTGCGGCACACGACCCGCAGGACGGACAGGTCCTCCCGGTTCGGCGGGAAGGTGTACGCCGGCACCAGCCAGCCCCGCTCGCGCAGCCGCCGGGACACGTCGAAGACGTCGTACGCGTCCACGCCGGGCGCGGTCGTGAAGGCGAACACCGGCAGCTCGTCACCCCGGGTCAGCAGCCGGAAATCACCGAGCGCCTCCACACGTTCGGAGATGCTGAGGGCCACGTCCCGGGTGGACTGCTGCACGGCCCGGTAGCCCTCGCGGCCCAGCCGCAGGAACGTGTAGTACTGCGCGACGACCTGGGCGCCCGGCCGGGAGAAGTTGAGGGCGAAGGTCGGCATGTCGCCGCCCAGGTAGTTGACACGGAAGACGAGTTCCTCGGGCAGTGCCTCCTTGTCACGCCACAGCGCCCAGCCGACGCCGGGGTAGACGAGCCCGTACTTGTGGCCGGAGGTGTTGATGGAGGCGACCCTCGGCAGCCGGAAGTCCCACACCAGGTCCTCGTCGAGGAAGGGAGCCACCATCGCGCCGGACGCCCCGTCGACGTGCACGGGGATGTCGAGGCCGGTCCGTTCCCGCAGGGCGTCGAGGGCGGCGCACAGTTCGGCGATCGGCTCGTAGGAGCCGTCGAAGGTGGAGCCGAGGACGCCCACGACACCGATGGTGTTCTCGTCGCACAGTTCGGCGGCGGCCTGCGGGTCGAGGTGGAAGCGGTCGCCCTGCATGGGTACCTGACGGGCCTCCACCTCCCAGAAGGTGCAGAACTTGTCCCAGCAGACCTGGACGTTGACGCCCATGACGAGATTCGGGCGGACCTCGCGGCCCGGGTACCGGTCGGCGTTCCGCTGCGCCCAGCGCCGCTTGAGCGCCATGCCGGCGAGCATGCACGCCTCGCTCGACCCGGTCGTCGAACAGCCCACGGCGGCCGCCGGGTCGGGCGCGTTCCACAGGTCGGCGAGCATGGCCACACAGCGCCGCTCCAGCTCGGCGGTGCGCGGGTACTCGTCCTTGTCGATCATGTTCTTGTCCCGGCACTCGCTCATCAGGACCCCGGCCTGCGGCTCCATCCAGGTGGTGACGAAGGTGGCGAGGTTCAGCCGGGAGTTGCCGTCCAGCATCAGCTCGTCGTGCACGAGCTGATAGGCGGTCGTGGGCGGCAGGGGAGTGTCCGGGAGGCGGTGCTTGGGCGGGGCCTCGGACATCCCGCCGACCGGATTCGCCTCGCCGTAGAAGGGGTTGAAGGACAGGGGGCGCTCGTCGGGCTTGTCGGTGCCTTCGTGGAGTGGCATGGGCGGGTCTCCTCAGGTGATGAGCGGGTTCGTCGGTGGGGTCAGATGACCGGGGTTCCGTCCTTGCGCAGCTGCATCTGCGGCCGTCCCGTCACCAGGAGCCAGGCCGGCAGGGAGGCGATGCAGAGCAGGGCGAGGATGGTGGGGGAGGCCACCAGCACGGCGGCCGTGAACAGGCTGATCCAGCCCTGCCGGGTGATGGCGAGGAGCATTCCGAGGACGCCCGCGGCGACACCGAGCGCCGGATGGACGGCGGGCACCAGGGCATGGGCGCCCAGCCCGAAGGCGGTGCCGACGAACACGGCCGGGAAGATCCGCCCGCCCCGGAAGCCGCAGGACGCGGCGACGAGCAGTGCGGCCAGCTTCACCACGGTCATCGTCGCGAACTGCCCCGCCGACCAGCCCTCGGGGTCGCGGGCCAGCTCGCCGATCTCGTCCAGCCCCTTGAAGAGCGTCAGATGGCCGCCCAGCGCCGCCAGCAGGCCCAGCACCAGCCCGCCGGCCGGAAGGGTCAGCATCGGGTGCCCGAGCCGGGCGAAGGCGCCGTGGACGTACGGGAAGGCGTACACGGCGGTCATGCCGAGCAGCGCCGCCGCCGAGGCGACCACCAGCGCCGCCAGCAGATCGCCCCAGCCGGGCGGCCCCAGGGCGGGCAGATGCAGGTCGAAGGACGGATGGGCCACCAGGTCGATCGTCAGAGCGCCGGCCGCGGCGGCGACCAGCGGTGCGAAGACGTTGTCCCACAGCGCCCCCTTCAGCTGCTTCCCGGCCAGCGCCTCGGAGATGACCAGCGCCGCCGCCACCGGCGTGCCGAACAGCGCGCCGATCGTCGCCGCCTCCGCCAGCGCCGGCCACAAGCTGCCCGGAACCCGGGGGAGCAGCCGGCTGCCCAGCCAGAAGGTGAGCGCCACGTTCACGGCGATGATCGGGTTCTCGGGACCGAGACTCGGCCCGCCCGCGAGCATGAGCCCGGTCGCGAGCACCAGCCCCGGCAGTACGGCGAGCGGGAGGACGGGTGCGTCGAGACCGGTGGTGGCCGGGTCGGGTCCGGCGTGCCCGGGCACCTTCCACACCACCAGCCCGACCGCCACGCCCGTCGCGGTGAGCACGACGAGCATCCAGAGGACGGAGTACCGGCCGATCCCCAGCGCGTCCGGCAGGTTCCGCCACAGCACGTCCTGGAGTTCCCCGGCCGCCGCGCTCACCCCGACGAAGATCAGACTCGCTGCCACACCCACCACGAGAGCGGGGAGGACCAACGGCAGCAGTAAGCGCGCCGGGGTCGCCGGGGCGGGGGATGCCTGCTGCGCGGTGTCCTGGGCCACGGGCTCACGATAAAGGGGCAAAACGGACTCGACATCCGGAGGGATCCGGCCGGGGGCCGTCGCATCGGGCGCTCGCCGGACATCCGGCTTGCACCTCACGTCGCGTGAGGACCCACCGTGGAGGGCGTACCGGGAAGGGAGCGGACGAAGTGAGCTATTCCGTGGGACAGGTCGCCGGGTTCGCCGGAGTGACGGTGCGCACACTGCACCACTACGACGACATCGGCCTGCTCGTCCCGAGCGAGCGCAGCCACGCGGGCCACCGGCGTTACAGCGACGCCGACCTCGACCGGCTGCAGCAGATCCTGTTCTACCGAGAGCTCGGCTTCCCGCTCGACGAGGTCGCCGCCCTGCTCGACGACCCGGCCGCGGACCCGCGCGCGCACCTGCGCCGCCAGCACGAACTGCTGACCGCCCGGATCGAGAAGCTGCAGAAGATGGCCGCGGCCGTGGAGAACGCCATGGAGGCACGCACGATGGGCATCAACCTCACGCCGGAGGAGAAGTTCGAGGTCTTCGGCGACAAGGATCCCGAGCAGTACGCCGAGGAGGCGGAACAGCGCTGGGGCGGCACGGAGACGTACGCCGAGTCACAGCGCCGTGCCGCCGGCTACACCAAGGACGACTGGCAGCGCATGCAGGCCGAGGTCAACGACTGGAGCGAGCGCTACACCGCCCTGATGGCCGACGGTGAACCGCCGACCGGCGAGGCGGCGATGAACATGGCCGAGGAACACCGGCAGCACATCAGCACGTGGTTCTACGAGTGCCCGTACGAACCCCACCAGAGCCTCGGCGAGATGTACTTCTCCGACGAGCGCTTCAAGGCGTTCTACGACGCCATGCGCCCGGGCCTCGCCGAACACCTGAGGGACGCGATCAAGGCGAACGCGAGCCGTCACACCTCGTGAAACCCCGGCCCGGGAGCTTCACTCCCGGGCCAGGACCACCGCCGTTCCGTAGGCGCACACCTCGGTGCCCACGTCCGCGGCCTCCGACACGTCGAAGCGGAACATCAGCACGGCATTGGCCCCGCGCGTGCGTGCCTGTTCCACCAGCCGCTCCATGGCCTGGTTCCGGGTCTCCACCAGCGTCTTGGTGAGCCCTTTGAGCTCACCGCCGATCATCGACTTCAGACCCGCGCCGATCTGACTCCCGAGGTGCCGGGACCGCACGGTCAACCCGAACACCTCTCCGAGGACCTCCTGGACCCGGTGGCCGGGAACGTCGTTCGTGGTCACCACGAGCACGTCCGGCCGGGGTCCCTGACCACCGCCGAAATCTTCGATACCCATGGTCCACAGCTTTGTCCCAGACGGGCCACAGTGCATCCTGGGGGCGCCCATGGAACCTGGGCCACGACGGCTGCGTTGATACTTTTGGCAGCCAGCCCAGCCCATCCCCCACACGCAGGAGCCACAAACCCGTGACGACCACGCTCGCGCTCGGCCCCGAGTGGCTCAGCCCCGACTATCTGATCGAGACCTTCAGCCTGCCCGGCATCCTGCTGATCGTCTTCGCGGAATCCGGGCTCTTCGCGTTCCTGCCGGGTGACTCGCTGCTGTTCACGGCGGGCCTGTTCGTGGCCGAGGGGAACTACATCACCCAGCCCTTGTGGCTGGTCTGCACGCTGATCGTGCTCGCCGCGGTGATCGGCGACCAAGTGGGCTACATGATCGGCAAGTTCTTCGGCCCCAAGCTCTTCAGCCGCCCCAACTCCAAGCTCTTCAAGCAGGAGAACCTGGAGAAGGCCCACGAGTTCATGGAGAAGTACGGCCCGAAGGCGATCGTCCTCGCCCGCTTCGTGCCGATCGTGCGCACCTTCGCCCCCATCGTGGCGGGCGCCGGCCGTATGCAGTACCGCACGTTCCTCACGTACAACATCATCGGCGGCGTGCTGTGGGGCACCGGCGTCACCCTCGCGGGCTACTGGCTCGGGCAGATCGACATCATCAAGAAGAACGTCGAGCCGATCCTCGTCCTGATCGTGGTCGTCTCCGTGGTGCCGATCGCCATCGAGTACCTCCGCGAACGCAAGAAGAAGCGCGCCGCGGCCCAGGCCCCGGCCGCCGCCTACCAGCCCCCGGCCATGGACGACGCGACGACCCAACTCCGCCGCATCCCGCCGACCGACGACCAGTACGGCAACCAGGGCAACCAGGGCAACCAGAACCAGCAGGGTCAGCAGGGCCAGCAGCAGTACGGCTACGACCAGCACTACGGTCAGCCCCAGCAGCAGCCCCAGCCCCAGCCCCAGCCCCAGCAGCCGTACGCCCAGCAGTACCCGCAGGGCTACAACCAGGACCAGTACGGCCCGCAGCAGGGCAACAACAACCAGCAGAACCCGTACAACCAGGGTTACTGAAACACCGCCAAGGGGCGCGGGGAACTGCGCGAGCGACCACGACGAACCTGAGGTCGCCGTCGGTCAGAACCCCCTCGTACGCTTCGCGGCCCTGCGCCCCGCCGCACTCCCCGCCCCCGGCAACCGCAGGAACAGACGCGAGATCTCCGACCCGAGATTGACCCCGATGGCGATGGCCATCGCCAGGGCGGCCGCCTTCGACAGCGACACCAACCCCTCGTCGACCTGGTTCTGAGCGATCGACAACAGCCCGAAGTACGTCGCGGAACCGGGCAGCAGGGGCCCGATCGCCGCCGTGGTGTAGGGCAGCGCGGACGCGAACCGGTACCGGGACAGCATCTGGCCGAACAGCCCCACCAGCCCCGCCGCCACTGCGGTGGAGGCCACCGGTGAGAGGTCGCCCGCGTAGTACATCGCGCCGTACACCGACCACGCGACACCACCGTTCAGGGTCACCGCCAGGACGGTGGATCGTTCCTGCTGGAGCAGCACCGCGAAGGTCAGCGACAGCAGCATCGACGCGCCGATCTGCCACAGCGGCCGCTCGGAGTCGCCCAGTCCGGCGTCCGCATTGAGGTGGGCGCCCAGTTGCACACCCACGTAGAGCATGATCAGCACCCCGACGACGATGCCGACGAAGAAGTACATGACTTCCAGCAGGCGCGCGGACGCGGTGATGTAGAAGCCGGTCAGACCGTCCTGCACGCCCGCCACGAGCGCCCGCCCGGGCAGCAGGGCGAACAGTCCACCGGTGACGACCGCGGCCGCCTGCACGTGCACATGCGCGAGAGTCAGCGCGATCCCGATCGCGGCCGGGGGCATCGCGGCGACGGTGAACTGGTAGAACTCCGGCAGGCCGCGTCCCGCGCACAGCCACGCCAGCCGGTCGCCGAGCATCGCGCCCAGCGCGGCCGCGATGAAGACGATGTAGTCACCGCCGACGAGCACGGAGGCCGAACCCGCCAGCAGCCCGCTCGCGGTGGTCAGCACCCAGCCGGGATACGGGTGCCGGTTGCGCCGGATCTCGGCGAGCCGCCGGTAGGCCTCCTCGAGGGAGATCGCCGTGTCGGGGTCGCTGAGGTCGTCGACCAGCCGGAACACGGCCGCCAGACGCGTGTAGTCGGTGCCGCGGCGGCGGACCGTCCGGGACGCGGTCACCGGATCCTCGACCAGCGACGGCTGGTACGAGATCGACAGCAGGGTGAAGGTGACGTTGGGCTCGCAGCGGTCCAGGCCGTAGGACCGGCAGACGGCGAACATCGCCGCCTCCACGTCCTCGGCACCCTCACCGCCGGCCAGCAGCAGCTCGCCGATACGCAGCGTCAGGTCGAGCACGCGCGGAACGGCCGGGCCTTCCTCCTCGACCTTCTGCAAGGGCTCCGGCGCGGGCCGCTCGGCCACCGGCATCCGGAGCATCGTGCGCATCCGGTCCTGCCAGGGCGCGTTCTTGGTGAGGCTGATCACCGGGATGCCGGTCGCCGGGGTGAACGCCGGCGGGGCGTCCTTGGCGCTGTAGGTGCGCGGTGTGCTGAACGCCGACCCCTCGGACTCCGCCGGCGGCGTCTGCGAGACGTCCAGCCCCTTGGGGACGGCGAACTCGGACGTGGCCTCGGACTCCGTGCCGACGCCTCTGGGAACGGCCAGCCCCTGCGGAATCGCGAACTCCGACGTCGTGGAGGAATCAACCGAATCCCCGACGACCGCGGTGGGGGCCGTGAACCGGCTCCTTGCCTCGTCCGACCGCGGCTTGCGGTCCTCCGCGTCCCTCACTCCGTAGCGCTCCCTGTACGACACGTTCAGCAAGCCTCAGTATGCGCACACATACGCGAGGGGGCCGCACGCGCATGCGTGCGGCCCCCTCGCAACAGCAGGATCAGTGACCGCCCTGGTCCTTGAAGCGCTTGTACGACCGCTCGATCTCGATCTCGGCGTCCGTACGGCCCACCCAGTCGGCGCCTTCGACCGACTTGCCGGGCTCGAGGTCCTTGTAGACCTCGAAGAAGTGCTGGATCTCCAGGCGGTCGAACTCCGACACGTGGTGGATGTCGCGCAGGTGCTCGACACGCGGGTCGGTCGCCGGGACGCACAGCAGCTTGTCGTCGCCGCCGGCCTCGTCCGTCATCCGGAACATGCCGATCGCACGGCACTTGATGAGGCAGCCCGGGAACGTGGGCTCGTCAAGGATGACCAGCGCGTCCAGCGGGTCGCCGTCCTCGCCGAGGGTGTTCTCGACGAAGCCGTAGTCGGTCGGGTAGGCGGTCGAGGTGAAGAGTCGACGGTCCAGGCGGATCCGACCGGTCTCGTGGTCCACCTCGTACTTGTTCCGCGAACCCTTCGGGATCTCGATCGTGACGTCGAACTCCACCGGTGACTCCTCCATGATCAACACATAGTTCTGGTGGTTAAGTGTCCCTCACGCAGGTGTGTGATCGCGAAAGGGGCTGTTGGTCGTGCCAGAGCTGAGGCCTTGGCGAGCCGCGAGACCGCGTGTGACGCGGGTCGCGAACGCCGTACGACCGCGTCTCGCGCGCGCCACGGCGGCCGCGAAACCGCGGATCACACGGATCGCGCGGGCCGCGAAGCCGCGGGTCGCGCGGATCACGAGGCCGAAGACCTGGCAGTACACCGCGGGCGCCGCCACCGCCGGACTGGCGCTGGCCGGCGCAGTGGTGACCGCCGCCGGTCCTTGGGACTCCAGCGGTCAGCGTACGGCGGAGCGGGACCGGGCGGTTGCCCAGGAGCGCACGGGTGGCGCAGATCACGATGGCTCGGCCGGCACGGCCTCCGGCAGGGCGGGAGACGCGCCCCGGCCGGCGCCCAGCGCCGCCTCCGTCCTCGCCGGCCTCGGCGGCGCCACGAACAGGGCCAAGGCGGCCCCGACCGGACCGGCCCTCGCCGAGGTCCTCGGCCCGCTCCTGAAGGACGCGGCGCTCGGCTCCCGCCGCACGGCGGCGGTCGTCGACGTGGCCACCGGCAGGCGGCTCTACGGCACGGGCGCCGACGAGGCCCTGACCCCCGCCTCCACCACGAAGATCGCCACCGCGGTCGCCGCCCTCTCCGCCCTCGGCGCCGACCACCGCCTCACCACCCGCACCGCTCTCGAACCCGACACCAACGAACTCGTCCTCGTCGGCGGGGGAGACCCCACCCTCACCGCGCACGAGGACGCCGAGGACCGGGCGAGCCTGCGCACCCTCGCCGACGGCACGGCCGCCGCCCTGAAGAAGCGCGCCATCAGCGAGGTCACGCTCTCGTACGACACGACCCTGTACGCCGGTCCCGAACTTCACCCGATCGGCGTCAACGACAACCTCGCCCCCGTCAGCGCCCTGATGGCCGACGAGGCGCGCACGGACGACTCCGCGAGCGGGCCCGCGCCGCGCGTGCCGGACCCGGCGGCGGACGCGTCCCGCACGTTCGCCGGCCTCCTCAAGGAGCACGGCATCAAGACCACGGCCCCGGGCCCCTCCAAGGCCACCGGCCGTGCCGAGTTCCTCGCGACCGTCTCCTCGCCCCCGCTCTCCGCACTCGTCGAACGCATGCTCACCAACAGCGACAACGACATCGCCGAGGCCCTCGCCCGCCAGACGGCCGTCGCGACCGGCGCCCGCGCCGACTTCGGCGGCGCGGGCCGGGCGATCGGCGCCCAGTTGAAGAAGCTCGGACTGCCCGTGGCGGGCGCCGGCTTCAAGGACGGCAGTGGCCTCAACCGCGACGACAGGCTCACCGCACACCTGCTGACGTCCCTCCTGGCGAAGGCGGGCGACCCCGCCCACCCGGAACTGCGCCCTGCTCTCACCGGCCTTCCGGTGGCCGGCTTCACGGGCACCCTGACCAGCCGCTACACGGACGGCGCGGCAGGAATCGTACGAGCCAAGACGGGCACCCTGACGGGAGTGAACACGCTGGCGGGAACGGTGGTGGACCAGAGCGGCCGCCTGCTGGCCTTCGCCTTCCTGGCGTCGGACACGACGGACCCGGCGGCGGCACAGTCGGCGCTGGACAGGACGGCGACGGCCCTGGCGGCGTGCGGCTGCAGGTAACCAGGCCCCGTCAACCTCGCGCGGCCCTGCCCCAAGTGGTGGCGCTCACGTACGGTTGACGCATGACGAGCATCGGTGGTGCCGAGATGGTCGACTGGAATCTCGCGGTGGCGACCGCGACCCGACTGGCGCGGCCGGGCCCCGAGGTGAGCCGTGACGAGGCCCGGGCCGTCGTCGCGGAACTGCGCCGACATGCCAAGGCCTCGGAGGGACACGTCCGGGGCTTCACTCGTCTGGGGACGGAAGACACCCACGACACCCCGGTCCTCGTCGTCGACCGTCCCGGCTGGGTCCGGGCGAACGTCGCGGGCTTCCGGGAACTCCTCAAGCCCCTGCTCGAGAAGATGCAGGAGCGGCGCGGCAGCACCCCCGGCGGGGCGGTCCTCGGCGCCGTCGGCGGCAAGGTGACGGGCGTCGAGCTGGGGATGCTGCTGTCGTTCCTGTCCTCGCGCGTCCTCGGGCAGTACGAGACGTTCGCGCCCGCCACCCGCGACCTTCCCGCGGGCGAGAACGGCGGCGGCCGGCTGCTTCTGGTCGCCCCGAACATCGTGCACGTGGAGCGCGAACTCGACGTGCAGCCCCACGACTTCCGCCTGTGGGTGTGCCTGCACGAGGAGACGCACCGCACGCAGTTCACCGCCGTGCCCTGGTTGCGGGATCACCTCGAGGGTGAAATCCAGTCGTTCCTGGGGGAGACCGAGGTCGACCCCATGACCGTCCTGGAACGCGTCCGGGAAGCCGCCCAGTCCCTCGCCGGCGGGCGCCCCGAGGGCGAGGAGGATGAGGGCGGCAGGTCCCTCGTGGAGATCGTGCAGACGCCCGCCCAGCGGGAGATCCTCGGCCGCCTCACCGCCGTGATGTCCCTCCTGGAGGGCCACGCCGACTTCGTGATGGACGGGGTCGGTCCGGACGTCGTGCCGAGCGTCGCCGAGATCCGCGAGAAGTTCCAGCAGCGTCGCGCCAAGGGGGCCTCCCGACTGGACATGGCGCTGCGCAAGCTGCTGGGTCTGGACGCCAAACTCCGGCAGTACCGGGACGGCGAACGCTTCGTACGGGCCGTCGTCGACGAGGTCGGCATGGACGGCTTCAACCGCGTGTGGACGTCCCCGAACACCCTCCCCACCAAGACGGAGATCGCCAAACCGGCGGACTGGGTCGCGCGGGTGCACCGCAAGCCCGAGTCGTGAACCGGGCGCCGGGGTCGTGCAGCGGATCCGGCCGACGGCAGGCGAACGCCCCTCCAATCACCCGTCCGAGGGACCGTGAGCGATGGGTAGGCGTGCAATGCTCGGGGAACGGCCCGGTTCTGTCACCATCTACACACTCTGAGTGACCGAGCTCGGGCTCACCCCCGACAATTTCATGAAGGGAACCGGACATGGGTCCCCATCCTGCGGTCGCGGCGATACGCCTGGCGGTCCGCCGCGTCCTCCACGACATCCTCACCGACCACAGCCGTACGACCGAGGAGCCCGGCGCCTCGGACGGCCCCGCGCACGAGCGCCCGCCGTCGCCGCTCGTCCTCGTGGCGTGCTCCGGCGGAGCCGACTCCATGGCCCTCGCCTCGGCCCTCGCCTTCGAGGCCCCCAAGCTCGGCATCCGCGCCGGCGGCGTCACCGTCGACCACGGCCTGCAGCCCGGCTCCGGCCTGCGCGCCGACGAAGTCGTCCAGCGCCTGCGGGAACTGGGCCTCGACCCGGTCGAGGCCACCGCCGTGACCGTCGGCCGCGAAGGCGGACCCGAGGCAGCCGCCCGCGACGCCCGTTACGCCGCGCTGGACGCCGCCGCCGAACGCCATGGCGCCCTCGCCGTCCTGCTCGGCCACACCCGCGACGACCAGGCGGAAACCGTCCTGCTGGGCCTCGCCCGCGGTTCGGGCATCCGCTCCCTGTCCGGAATGGCCGCGGTTTCCGGAGGGCCGGGTGCCGCCCGCCGTTACCGCCGCCCCTTCCTCCAGCTCGACCGGCAGACCGCCCGCAAGGCCTGCATGGTCCAGTCGCTGCCGGTCTGGGACGACCCGCACAACGCGGACCCGGCGTACACCCGCTCCCGGCTGCGCCACGAGGGTCTGCCCGCCCTGGAGAAGGCGCTCGGCAAAGGCGTCGTGGAAGCCCTCGCCCGTACGGCCCAGCTCTCCCGCGACGACGCCGACGCCCTGGACGCCTGGGCCGGTCAGGCCGCGGCCTCCGTCAAGGACGCGGCCGGTCTCCTGGAGTGCGCCAAGCTCTACGCCCTGCCGCCCGCCGTGCGCCGCCGCGTCCTGCGCCGCGCCGCCATCGACGCCGGCGCTCCGGCGGGCTCGCTGTTCGCCCGGCACATCGAGGAAGTCGACCGGCTGATCACCGGTTGGCGCGGCCAGGGGGCCATCAATCTCCCGGGCAAAGTCGTCGCCCAGCGGCAGGGTGGCAGACTGGTGATTCGGCAAGGCTGAATCCGGAACCCGCCATCGGATCGCTGACGCGGCTCGTGGGCGGTCCGAACGGCTGGTGGGACGACCGAAAGTGATGCGGGTGGACGCGAACGACATGGGTGCCGATCTCAAGACGGTACTCATCACCAAGGAAGAGATCGACGCGAAGCTGGTCGAACTGGCCGCGAAGATCGACGCGGAGTACGCGGGCAAGGACCTGCTGATCGTCGGCGTCCTCAAGGGCGCGGTGATGGTCATGGCCGACCTCGCCCGGGCGCTGTCCACCCCCGTCACCATGGACTGGATGGCGGTGTCCTCGTACGGGGCGGGCACCCAGTCCTCCGGTGTGGTGCGGATCCTCAAGGACCTCGACACGGACATCAAGGGCAAGCACGTCCTCATCGTCGAGGACATCATCGACTCCGGCCTGACCCTGTCCTGGCTGATCTCGAACCTCGGCTCGCGCGAGCCCGCATCCCTCAAGGTGTGCACCCTGCTGCGCAAGCCCGAGGCCGCCAAGGTCGCCATCGACGTCGAGTGGGTCGGCTTCGACATCCCGAACGAGTTCGTCGTCGGTTACGGCCTCGACTACGCAGAGAAGTACCGGAATCTCCCGTTCGTCGGTACGCTCGCGCCCCACGTCTACGGTGGCTGAGGTCCAAACGGCCCAAGCCCCGTAAGACGGTCGGGAACCCCAGCGGGTTTCGCGCCGTTGGAGCATGCAGACGGGTTCGCCAGTCCTCCCGTGCGGCTTCGGCCCACAATGCTGGGGTACCGTCAGAAGAACTGTCTTATCAAACTCACTATGGCAGGAGGGACGGGGCGTCTTCGCTCCGTATGGATGGACGTGAAGCGATACTTCCGTGGGCCGGTCATGTGGATCGTGCTGGCCGTCCTTGCCGTGGTCGTGTTGATGCAGGTCGTCGGCTCGTCCGGTGGCTACAAGACGGTGGACACCGGCCAGGTGATCCAGGCGATCAATGACAACAAGGTCGAACAGGCCAAGCTGACCACCGGCGACGAGTCGACCATCAAGGTCCAGCTCAAGGACGGCGAAAAGGTCGAAGGCAGCTCGAAGATCCAGGCGAGCTACATCGGCGACCAGGGCGTGACCATCGCCGGCACGCTGCAGACCAAGTACCAGGACAAGCAGATCCCGGACGGTTACACCGTCTCGCCGACGAAGCAGAACGCCTTCGTCGGGATCCTGCTCTCCCTGCTCCCCTTCGTCCTCATCGTGGTCGTCTTCCTGTTCCTGATGAATCAGATGCAGGGCGGCGGCTCCCGAGTCATGCAGTTCGGGAAGTCCAAGGCGAAGCTCATCACCAAGGACACTCCGAAGACGACGTTCTCGGACGTCGCAGGCTCGGACGAGGCCGTCGAGGAGCTCCACGAGATCAAGGAGTTCCTGCAGGAACCGGCGAAGTTCCAGGCTGTCGGGGCGAAAATCCCCAAGGGCGTACTGCTGTACGGCCCTCCCGGCACCGGCAAGACCCTGCTCGCGCGTGCTGTCGCGGGCGAGGCCGGCGTGCCGTTCTACTCGATCTCCGGTTCCGACTTCGTCGAGATGTTCGTCGGTGTCGGTGCCTCCCGAGTGCGTGACCTGTTCGAGCAGGCCAAGGCGAACGCTCCGGCGATCGTCTTCGTCGACGAGATCGACGCGGTCGGCCGCCATCGCGGCGCCGGCCTCGGCGGTGGTCACGACGAGCGCGAGCAGACGCTGAACCAGCTGCTCGTCGAGATGGACGGTTTCGACGTCAAGGGCGGTGTGATTCTCATCGCCGCGACGAACCGGCCGGACATCCTCGACCCGGCTCTTCTGCGGCCCGGCCGTTTCGACCGCCAGATCGCGGTCGACCGTCCGGACATGCAGGGCCGTCTGGAGATCCTCAAGGTTCACCAGAAGGGCAAGCCGGTCGCACCGGACGTCGACCTGTCGGCCGTCGCCCGCCGCACCCCGGGCTTCACCGGCGCGGACCTGTCGAACGTGCTGAACGAAGCGGCGCTCCTGACGGCGCGCAGCGACAAGAAGCTCATCGACAACCACTCGCTGGACGAGGCGATCGACCGCGTCGTGGCGGGCCCGCAGAAGCGGACCCGGATCATGTCGGACAAGGAAAAGAAGATCACCGCGTACCACGAGGGCGGACACGCCCTGGTCGCGGCGGCCTCCCCGAACTCCGACCCGGTCCACAAGATCACGATCCTCTCGAGAGGCCGTGCTCTGGGCTACACGATGGTGCTGCCGGACGAGGACAAGTACTCGACCACGCGCAACGAGATGCTGGACCAGCTGGCTTACATGCTGGGCGGCCGCGCGGCCGAGGAACTGGTCTTCCACGACCCGACCACCGGCGCTGCGAACGACATCGAGAAGGCCACCGCAACGGCCCGCGCGATGGTCACGCAGTACGGCATGACCGAGCGACTCGGCGCCATCAAGTTCGGTGGCGACAACACCGAGCCGTTCCTGGGCCGGGAGATGTCGCACCCGCGTGACTACTCGGAAGAGGTCGCCGCGCTGGTCGACGAAGAGGTCAAGAAGCTGATCGAGACGGCGCACAACGAGGCCTGGGAGATCCTGGTCGAGAACCGCGACGTCCTCGACCAGCTGGTCCTCCAGCTGCTGGAGAAGGAGACGCTGAACAAGGAGCAGATCGCCGAGATCTTCGCTCCCATCGTCAAGCGTCCCCCGCGGCCGGCCTGGACCGGCTCCTCCCGCCGTACGCCGTCCACCCGTCCGCCGGTGCTCTCCCCCAGGGAGCTCGCACTGACGAACGGTGCCAACGGCGCCACGCCGGCGATCTCCACGGCGAAGTCCACCGCGGCGGAGCCCGCCCCGGTGACCGAGCCCGCACCCGAGGAGCGTCCGGAGAGCTGACTCCTCGGACACCTCGGGCCCCCGGTGACCTCACCAGGCCCGGAATGGATGCCGCGCCCCCCAGGTTCTAGCCTGGGGGGCGCGGCATTTTGCATGCCGGCAGTGCGGCGCGCGGCCCACACGCGCGAAAGGCTAAGGAACGAGGCACCAGATGACCGACCCCGTGACGCTGGACGGCGAGGGCTACATCGGCGAGTTCGATGAGAAGCGGGCCGAGAACGCCGTACGTGAACTGCTGATCGCGGTCGGCGAGGATCCGGACCGAGAGGGCCTCAGGGAGACTCCGGCGCGGGTCGCGCGGGCGTACAAGGAGATATTCGCGGGGCTGTGGCAGCGCCCGGAGGACGTGCTGACGACGACGTTCGACATGGGGCACGACGAGATGGTGCTCGTGAAGGACATCGAGGTGTACTCGACGTGTGAGCACCATCTCGTGCCGTTCAGGGGCGTCGCCCACGTCGGTTACATCCCGGCCACCACCGGAAAGATCACCGGTCTGTCCAAGCTGGCCCGCCTGGTGGACGTCTACGCCCGGCGCCCGCAGGTGCAGGAACGACTCACCACGCAGATCGCGGACTCCCTGATGGAGATGCTGGAGCCGCGGGGTGTCATCGTGGTCGTGGAGTGCGAGCACATGTGCATGTCGATGCGGGGCATCCGCAAGCCCGGCGCCAAGACCCTCACCTCGGCCGTGCGCGGGCAGCTGCGGGACGCGGCGACGCGGAACGAGGCCATGAGCCTCATCATGGCCCGCTGAGGGCCACCGGCGTCACGCCGCCGAAGCCGCCCCCGTGCTGTGGTCGTCGTCCTCCGGGAGCCTGCACACGCGCTCCAGGAAGATCGCGGCCGCTATGACGGCGATGCCCGCGAGGACCGAGAAGCCGGCGTAGATGGCCTGGTCCCGGCGGGCCGGGATGTCGAGGGACTCCAGCAGGAAGACGCCGGTGCCGCCGTACATCCCGGAGACGAGAGCGGCGACCAGGGCGCTCGACTGGCCGAAGACGACCGCGCGGGCCGCCATGAGCGGGTCGACGCCCTTGGCCTCGGGGCGGCGCTCACGCTGGGCCTTGAGGCGGGCGCGGATGGAGAGCGCCGTGGACAGCAGGACCGCGGCGATCAGCGTGAGGACGATGGGGGCGGCCAGAGGGACGCTGGGGAGGGTCCCGACCGAGTTCCAGAGGCGGGCGCCCGCCCAGGACAGGATCCCGGCGATGGCGAAGACGCCGGCCAGCAGCCTGATGCGCAGCTCTCTCACGGTGTCCCTTCAGGTCCCCGGCCGTGGTCCCGGACGGTGGTCGTGATGACCCGTCCGGTCCGGCCGTCATGTCCGGCCGCCCCAGGGTCGTCTTGACCTTAACGGCTACTCGGGCAGCCGGAGTTCCAGGTCCTTGCGGGGTTCTACGCCGTGGCGGGTGAGGGTGTCGAGGAGGGCGGCGACCGCACCGCGTCCGGGCAGCTGGGCCTCGGGTTCGACGTCGTGCCAGGGGGCGAGCACGAAGGCGCGTTCGTGGGCGCGCGGGTGGGGGAGGGTCAGGTGCGGGTCGTCGGTGACGACGTCGGCGTACGTGACGATGTCGACGTCGAGGGTGCGCGGGCCCCAGTGCTCGTCCCGCACCCGGTTGAAGGCCTCCTCGACGGCGTGCGCCCGCTCCAGGAGGGAGGACGGGGGCAGGGTGGTCTTCAGGACCACGACCGCGTTGAAGTAGGACGGCTGGCTGCCGGGCTCGACGCCCCACGGCTCCGTCTCGTACACGGGGGAGACGGACTTGACGCGGACGCCGGGGGTGTCCTCCAGGGCGTCGATGGCGCCCTGGAGTGTCTCCAGGCGGTTGCCCAGGTTGGAGCCGAGGGAGATCACGGCTCGTTTCGGGTTGTGCAGGGTGGTGTCGGCGGCGTCGACCTTCTCGACGACGGAGGCGGGTACCGGCTGTACGGTCGGGTCGCTCTGACCTCCGGTGAAGAACGCGGTCATACTCGGCTCCGGGTGATGGTGACGGTCACGTCGTCGAAGGGGACGGTGATCGGTGCGTCCGGTTTGTGGACGGTGACCTCGACCTCCTGGACGCCTTCGTGCTTCAGACAGGCCTGGGTGATGCGCTCGGCGAGCGTCTCGATGAGGTTGACGGGCTCGCCCTCGACGACGGCCACGACCTCCTCCGCCACGATGCCGTAGTGCACGGTCTTCGCCAGGTCGTCGTCGGCGGCGGCCGGCCGGGTGTCCAGACCCAGGACTAGGTCCACGATGAAGGTCTGGCCTTCCTCGCGCTCCTTGGGGAACACGCCGTGGTGCCCGCGGGCCTTGAGGCCGCGCAGCGCGACACGATCCACGCGAATCACTCCTGCAATCGTCGGTGACGGCCGGTTCGTACCGCGTGCGGGCGGTACACCGGCCTCGAACGAATCTACCTGCGAGCACTGACAGGGCCGGGCCACGGGGTCGCGGCCCGGGCCGGGTTCAGGAGGTTTCACCGTGCGTTTCCCCTGGAGAACCCGGCGGCTCACGGGCTGGTAGCCGCCCCTACCCAGGGTCGGCGATTCCAACCACTTCTTGGTCCTTGCGGGCGGTCCCGGGGGCTGGCGGGAGCTCCGGGGGCCGGGGCCGCTGTCCTGCGGGGCCTGTGGGCTTTGTGGCCCCGTGGCCCCCTGTGGCCCTGTAAATCCGCCTACCCGCTCAGGCGGGGGTCTCGTCGCTTTCGTCCTCGTCGTTCTCGGCCAGAACCGGAGAGGCGTGGTGGGACCAGATCTTCCAGCCGTCGGGGGTGCGGCGGAACACGTTCGTGGCGACGACCAGCTGGCCGACGAGCGGGCCGAGCTCCTCGCCGCCCTCGGGGGCCGGACCGCCGCTGAGGATGTTCTCCGTGCAGGTCACCAGGGCGGTGTCGCCGGTGACGGACACGTGCACGTCGGTGAGGAAGAACTGGATGTAGTCCGTGTTCGCCATGATCAGGGCGTACGACCTGAGGACCTCGCCGCGGCCGGTCAGGACGGGCCAGCCGGGATGTACGCAGGAGACCACGCCGACGTCGGCCGGGTCGTGGTATTCCTCGTCGACGCCGAGGTCGGTCGGGGTGAGCCAGAGCGACTCCAGCGCTTCGAAGTCCCCGCGCTCCAGGGCCTCGTAGAAGGCGGTGTTGGCGAGTTCGACCGCTTCGACGTCGGTGTGGGGGGCGCTCACCTGTCTCCTTCTGCGCCGTTGCCCGCGGCGCGTGCGCCTTCCGCGGAGCGCGCGCTCTCCACGGCGCGCGCGACCCGTACCGCGTCGGCCGTCGCGCGCACCTCGTGCACGCGCACCGCCCATGCGCCGGCGTGCGCCGCGAGGGCGGAGACGGCGGCCGTCGCTGCGTCGCGCTCGCGTGCGGGCGGGGGAGCGCCTTGCGGCCCCGCGAGGACGCGGCCGAGGAACCGCTTGCGGGAGGCGGCGACGAGCAGCGGGTGGCCGAGGTCGAGAAGGCGGTCGAGGTGGGCGAGGAGGGTGAGGTCGTGTCCGGCGTCCTTGGAGAAGCCGAGGCCGGGGTCGACGACGATGCGCTCGGGGGAGATGCCGCCCGCCAGAACGGCCTCCACGCGTGCGTGCAGTTCGTCGACGACTTCGGCGACCACGTCGTCGTACACGCCCTTGACGTTGCCGCCCTCCAGGAAGCCGCGCCAGTGCATGACGACGAAGGGGGCGCCCGCGGCGGCCACCGCAGGGACCATCGCGGGGTCGGCGAGGCCGCCGCTGACGTCGTTGACCAGGGCCGCGCCGGCCGCCAGGGCCCGTTCGGCGACGGAGGCGCGCATGGTGTCGACGGAGACGGTCACGCCCTCCGAGGTGAGGCCGCGGACGACCGGGACGACCCGCTTGAGCTCCTCGGCCTCGTCGACCCGGGTGGCGCCGGGGCGGGTGGACTCGCCGCCCACGTCGACGAGGTCGGCGCCCTCGGTGACCAGGTCGAGACCGTGTTTGACGGCGGCCGTCGTATCGAAGAAGCGGCCACCGTCGGAGAAGGAATCCGGGGTGACGTTCACGACTCCCATGACCGCGCAGCGGCCCCATTCCGGAAGGCCCGCGACCCGCCCACGTCCGCTCTGCTTGCTCATACGTTCAGCGTAGGCCCAGGGGCGGGGCCGTAAGGCCCGAGGCCCGTCTGTCGCGACGGGCGCACACGTGCGGCCCGAGCGGAAGCCTCCGGACCGGAGGAGGGTGCGGGGCTTCCGCTCGGGCCTGTCCTGGTGGCCGCGGTCCGTGCCGGCCGCTCGTCGCCGCGGTCCGTTCCGTCACGCCGCGCGGACGTCCCGTTCCGCGACGGCGTGCGCGCACGCGCGCGGGCCGGGCGGACGGCGGCGGAGAAGGCGTGGCAGGGGGAGGGCCAGGTTGACGAAGCCCTCGGCCTGCATGGCGGCGAATCCGATGCGGGGCAGGTCCCCGGAGGCGCGGTAGACGACGAAGCGGGGCTCCCAGCGGGGCTGGAACTTCGCGTTGAACTTGTACAGGGACTCGATCTGGAACCACCGGGACAGGAAGACCAGCAGGCCACGCCAGGCGCGCAGCACCGGACCCGCGCCGATCTTCTCGCCGCGTGCCAGGGCCGAGCGGAACATCGCGAAGTTCAGGGAGACGCGTTCGATGCCGAGTCTCGGTGCCGCCTGCAGCGCCGCCACGATCAGCAGTTCGTTCATGCCCGGGTCCGCCGAGCGGTCCCGCCGCATCAGGTCCAGGGACGCTCCGTTGGTGCCCCACGGCACGAAGTGGAGGATCGCCTTCAGGTCGCCGTACTGCCCCGGCCGGTCGTCGGCCTTGTGGGCCGTGGCGATGAGGCAGTCGCCGTCCGCCGCGTCGCCGATGCGGCCCAGCGCCATGGAGAAGCCGCGTTCGGTGTCGGTGCCGCGCCAGTCCTCGGCGGCGCGGCGGATGCGGTCCAGCTCGGCGTCGCCGAGGTCACGGACGCGTCGTACCCGGGTCTGGTAACCGGCGCGCTCGATGCGTTTGACCATCTGGCGCACATTGCGCATCGCGCGGCCGGCGAGGGAGAAATCCGCGACGTCCATCACCGCCTCGTCGCCCAGTTCGAGGGCGTCGAGGCCGGTCTCGCGGGTCCAGACCTCGCCGCCGGTCTCGGAGCAGCCCATCACGGCGGGGGTCCAGGAGTGGGCCCGGGCCTCGTCCATGAAGCGCTCGATGGCGCCCGGCCAGGCCTCGACGTCGCCGATCGGGTCGCCGCTGGCGAGCATCACACCGGAGACGACGCGGTAGGTGACGGCCGCCTTGCCGCTGGGCGAGAAGACGACGGCCTTGTCGCGGCGCAGCGCGAAGTGGCCGAGGGAGTCGCGGCCGCCGTGCTTGGCCAGCAGGACGCGCAGGCGGGTCTCGTCCTCCTCGGTGAGGCGGGCGGCCGGGTGCTCGGGCCGCAGGGCGAGGTAGATCGTCGTGACGGCGGTGAGCAGGCCGAGGGCGCCCAGGGACATGGCCACCGTCCAGGACGTGTCGCCCTGGTAGTCGACCGGCCCCTCGAAGCCGAACAGGCCGTACAGGACGTGCGCGATGCGGTCGGCCAGGCTGGGGTCGCCCACCATGCGGTTGGGGTGGACGCTGACGATGACCAGCCCGAGGGCGAGCGAACCGGCGCTCATCAGGACGAAGTTGGCGAGCGCCCGCCACCGGCTGCGTGGGTCGGGCAGGGCGGCGAACTGGTCGCGGTGGCGCAGCAGGGGTGCGAGCAGCGCGAGTGAGATGAGCACGCCCACAAGGGAGTGCCGGTACGTGAACTGCGCCACCGCGCCCGCCGGGAGCAGCACCACGGCCGCCCGCCAGGCCCGGCGCTTGTGGCGCTTGAGTCCGTGGGCGAGCAGCAGCAACAGGACGCCGGCGCTGATCGAGAGCGCGGCGGCGAAGGGTCCGAGCGCACCGGGCAGCACCTCGGCCATCGTGTGCATCCGGCTGTGCCTGAAGCGCGGGAAGACGCCCGCGGCGATGTCCACGAGGCCCACGAGCGCGCACGCTCTGCCGACGAGGGCCGGGACGGCCTCGGGGCGCGGACCACTCAGGACGCGCCGCACCCGGTGTGAACCGGTCGGAACCTCGCCCGACATTTCCTCATCTGTCCTGACAGACATCGCATCCCGTTGTTCTGCGAGAGAGCTTGGATCCGGGCCCGATTCGGGCATCCGGCGACATTGCGCCCTCTAGGACGGTGTCTCAGGGGGCGAGGTTCATTCGACTCGTCCCAAGCCGGTCCAAAGCCCCGGGCAAGTCCCGGGCAAGCCCTCACGAAGGAACCCATGGGTCTCACGAGCAACAAGACGCTGGTGGTGTCGGTGCTCTTCGCGGTGCTGCTGTTCGTCGGCACCGTGTGGCTGTGGCCACGGCTGGCGCGGCGGAACTGGCGGGCCGTCGGCGGGCGCGTGGGCATGCTGTTCGCCACGCAGCTGGCGCTCTTCGTGTCGGTGGGCCTCGCCGCGAACCAGGCCTTCGGTTTCTACGCCTCCTGGGCGGACCTGTTCGGGCGGGAGACGGGCCAGGGCGTGGTCGTCGACCACACCGAGGGCCTCGGGTCCGGCGGTCCTCTCGAGGTGGTCGACACACGGCGGGTGTACGAGACGGGCGGTCTGAGGCCGCAGGCCGGCGGGCAGATCCAGAAGGTCGCCATTGCCGGCCCTGCGACGCGTATTCACACGCCCGCGTACGTGTATCTGCCGCCGGAGTACTTCCAGCCGCGGTACCGCACGCGGACGTTTCCCGCGGCCGTCGTCCTCACCGGATATCCGGGTACGGCTCAGGCGCTGGTGAACAAACTCCACTTTCCGCGCACGGCCTGGAACCTCGCCAGGAACGGGCGTATGCAGCCGATGATCCTGGTGATGCTGCGGCCGACGGTGGCGCCGCCGCGGGACACCGAGTGCGTGGACGTGCCGGGAGGCCCGCAGACCGAGTCGTTCTTCGCCAGGGATCTGCCCGACGCCGTACGGGCCCACTACAGGGTCGGCGAAAAGCCGGGCAGCTGGGGGATCATCGGCGACTCCACGGGCGGCTACTGCGCGCTGAAGCTCGCGATGCACCACCCCGAGGTGTACGCCGCCGGGGCGGGACTGTCGCCGTACTACGACGCGCCGAGCGACCCGACCACGGGCGACCTCTTCCACGGCGACAAGGCACTGCGCGACCGCGCGAACCTGTTCTGGTACCTCGAGCACATGCCCGCACCGGACACTTCACTGCTCGTCACCAGCAGCAAGGTCGGTGAGGCGAACTACAAGGACACGCTGAAGTTCATCGAGCGGGTGAAGGACACCGGGCGGACGCGGATCTCCTCGATCATCCTCGAAAGCGGCGGCCACAACTTCAACACCTGGCGGCGGGAGATACCGGCGACGATGCAGTGGATCAGCGGACGGTTGGACGACCACTGAAAATGATCTTGCGGTTCTCGGCGGCCTTGTCGTCCCCGTCTTGCCAATCCTGCCGAATTCGGTGACCGATCTGATTCCTGATGACGTGTGAAGGCATCGGGATGGCTGTGTTTTTACGGGCTGGGGCACCATCATTCGCCTACGCGCGGTAAGTTTCTGGCCATGCCACGTGGACGTCACCGCCATTCCCCGCCCTTGCACAGGATGCTGCCCCCGTCGGCGATCGCAGGCGTCTCACTCGTCTGTGCGCTCGGCCCCTGGGTGTTCACGGAGCAGATGGTGCTCCGTGGTCTGGCCGCGGCCGCCGCGGCGACGGCGGTCGTCGGTGCGGTCGTCATGCGTCACTGGGACACGCAGGCGGGCAAACAGGTCGCCGACCTCACGCGCGCGCGTGCGAGCGACGAGTGGCGCTTCGAGGAGCGGGTCGCCGAACTGGAGACCGACCTCGACGAGTCGCGCGAACTGCGCGTCAAGCTGGAGCAGCGGCTGCGGGCCAAGCGCGCGGAACTCGCGGGGCTGCGCAACGAACACGCGGCCCTGCTGCGGCGGTACGCCACGGCGGAGACCGAGCGTGCGAGCGCCCTGGAGGGCCGCCGCCTGCTGGAGATAGAGGCGTCCGGTCCGACCACCCGAGAGCTGTTGCCGGCGCAGGCCGCGCCCGTGGCCGAGGCCGACGCGGGGGGCGTGGCTGCCCCAGCCGGCCAGGAGATGGACGAGGCCGCCGAAACCGTACCCGCGGCGGAAGGCGAGCCCGAGGCTCCGGCGATCTTCACTCCTGAGGGTTCCCGGCTGTTCCTGCGGGCGAAGGGGGCGCTGGCGCGCCTCGCCGACGCCGACGCCGACGCCGCCGACGGCGCGGCGGTCAAGGACGAGCGCGAGGACGAGGACGAGGACGAGCTGAAGGGCGACCTCGAGGACGCGACCAAGGGCGAGTCGAAGGGCGATCCCAAGGACGCGCCGAAGAGCGGGCGCAAGGGCGTGACCAAGGCCGCCCCCAAGGACTCCGTGAACGACGAGCAGGTGAAGGTGGGTTCGGCCGGGGAGACGGTGGCCGAGGCGGCCGGCGGCGCCGAGGCGGAGGCCGCGCAGGAGGACGAGGTGCGGGGGAAGCCCGTGGCGGCCGACGAGCATGAGCGCGCGGCCGCCACCACCACGGCGAGGACCGCCCAGCCGGGCCGGCAGCCCTCCGGACACTTCGTCGCGCCGACCGCGGTGGCGGTCGCACCGGCGACGCCCGCGCGGCGCCCGCTGGTGGAGGGCGGCTTCGACTTCTTCGGTATGCAGAAGGGCGCGGCCCCGGCGGCGCTGGCCGCCGTCCAGAACGAGGACCTCGCCGACGTCGTCGGCCAGGAGGCGCTCGCTCTCCACAAGGCCGAGTCCGAGGCGGAGTTCAAGCCGGCGGACGAGGAGTCCCGTGGCGTCGGCCAGGTCATCGACCTGACCGCACACGACGAGACGGAGCAGATCGACGTACAGGGGCTGCGGAGCGCGGTCTCGTAACGTCCGTGCGCCGGCAGGGCTCTGCTTTTCAGGACGCCATCCAGCGGTCCGGTTTTCAGGACGCCATCCAGCGGTCCGGTCGCGCGACCTTCCGTCCCGTCCGGGACCGCTCGGCCTGCCCCCGCAGCAGCTCGGCAGCCTCCTGAGCGTCCCTCAGCCGGGCTGTGACCGTCTTGTTGGCCCCCGTGTCCACGTGGACGTCGGCGACGCGCCACAGGCGCTGCCAGGGCCCCTGCGCGAGCCGTACGCTCTGCACCTTCGCGTGCGGGACGAGCGACAGACTCCGCCGCAGCAGGCCGCGCCGGGCCGCGAACACCGCGTCGGTGACGACGAGTCCGTAGCCGCGCCACCACCATGGCACGCACCGCGCGGCCCGCCGCGGCGGACGGGACAGCGCCGACACGGGCGGCACGGTCACGCCGGGCAGCACGCGCGCGACGACCGACTCGGCGACCTCCCGCGGAGCGACCGGCACCAGCACGGAGTTGGACGAGCCGGCCACGTCCAGCTCCACCCGCACCCAGCCGCGCCGCCGCCACAGCAACGGCTCCACGATCCGTACGGTCTGCACGCGCCCGGGAGGCACCGTCTCGTGCGTACGGTCCAGCAGCCCGTGGTCGATCCGCAGCCCGTCCGGCGACTCGCCCACCGTCCAGTCGTACTCGGCGACGAACCGCCCCACACTGCTCGCGCCCGCCGCGCCCAGCAGCGGCAGCGCGGTCGCGAGAACCGTCCACACGCTGTGGGTGGCCAGCCACAGCACCGTCGGTACGACGATCGCGGCGACCAGCGTGCCCCAGGTCGCGCCGGTCAGGACCAGGGAGACGGCGAGGACGCCCGGCGGCACGCGCAACAGCTCGCGGGAGGGCGCCTCGCCGACCTCGTGTGCCGTCTCGGGCGCGAAGCCGGCGGCGCGGGCGAGGAGTTCCGCGCGCAGGGCCCGCGCCTCGCCCTCGCCCAGGAAGGCGAGTTCGTCCTTCTTGTCCGCGCCCACGACGTCGAGTTTGAGTTTCGCGACCCCCGCCACCCGGGCGAGCAGCGGCTGGGTGACGTCGACGGCCTGGATGCGTTCGAGCCGGATGTGCGCGGCGCGCCGGAACAGCAGGCCGGTACGGATGCGCAGTTCGGTGTCGGTCACCGCGAAGTGAGTGAACCACCAGGTCAGAAAGCCGTAGAGCGCGGCGGCCGGCACGAACACGGCGAGAGAGATCAGCAGCGTGGTCGTGGTCAGCCTCGTCAGCTGTTCCTGTGCCTGGCTGGGGTCGTGCACCGCCCACCCGATGATCACGGCGATCGGCGCCCAGGCCCGCCTGAGCGGCGTCACCGGGTGCAGCCGCCGCTCGGTGACCGGCGGCTTCTCGGGTATGGCCTCACCCACGCCCGGCGCCGTCACAGGCCCGCCGATCGGGCCTCGCCGAGTTCGGTGAGCCGGTCGCGCAGCCGTTCCGCCTCGTCCGGGGCGAGGCCCGGGATGGTCGCGTCGGTCGCCGCGGCCGCGGTGTGCAGCTGCACGCTGGCCAGCCCGAAGTGGCGTTCGACGGGTCCGGAGGTGACCTCGACCAGTTGCATCCGCCCGTACGGCACGACGGTCTCCTCCTGCCAGAGGACGCCCCGGCTGATCAGCAGGTCGTCGGCGCGCTCGGCGTAGCGCCAGGAACGCCAGTTGCGGCCGAGCATCACCCAGCCCCACACCGTCAGGGCCGGCGGCAGCAGCGCGAAGAGGGACCAGACCGGCCCCACGAGCAGGCCGAGCAGCAGTCCGAGCCCCAGAGCCAGCAGCCCCAGCCACACCACCAGCAACATCCGCCGCATCCGCAGCAGCCCCGGTGGGAGCCCGATCCACACCGGCTCGTCCCCCGTGGTCCCCGTGTCCGCCGTGCTCCCCGTCTCCATACGGCCAGCGTACGTAGGAGAGACTGTGTCCATGACTCCTACGACGGAGACCATGGTCGGTATCGGCGGCGCCGCGGAGAGCACCGACATGGTGCTCAACATCGGGCCCCAGCACCCGTCCACCCACGGTGTCCTACGCCTCAGGCTGGTGCTGGACGGCGAGCGGATCCAGCACGCGGAGCCGGTCATCGGCTACATGCACCGCGGCGCGGAGAAGCTGTTCGAGGCGCGCGACTACCGCCAGATCATCATGCTCGCCAACCGCCACGACTGGCTGTCGGCCTTCTCGAACGAGCTGGGTGTCGTCCTCGGGGTGGAGCGCATGCTCGGCATGGAGGTCCCCGAGCGCGCGGTGTGGACGCGCACGCTCCTCGCGGAACTGAACCGGGTGCTGAACCACATGATGTTCCTCGGGTCCTATCCCCTGGAGCTCGGCGGCATCACCCCGGTCTTCTACGCGTTCCGGGAGCGCGAGACGCTCCAGAACGTCATGGAGGAGGTCTCCGGCGGGCGCATGCACTACATGTTCAACCGCGTCGGCGGCCTCAAGGAGGACCTCCCGGCCGGCTGGACCACACGCGCGCGTGCCGCCGTCGCCTCCGTGCGCTCGCGGATGGACGTCTACGACGATCTGGTGCTCGGCAACGAGATCTTCCGGGGGCGCACCCGGGGCGTGGGCGTCCTCGCACCGGAGGCCGTGCACGCCTACGGAGTGAGCGGGCCGATCGCGCGCGCCTCGGGCGTCGACTTCGACCTGCGCCGCGACGAGCCGTACCTGGCCTACGGCGAGCTGCAGGACACCCTGAAGGTGGTGACCCGGAAGGAGGGCGACTGTCTCGCCCGCTTCGAGGTCCTGCTGGAGCAGACGCACAACGCCCTCGACCTCGCGGACGCCTGCCTCGACCGGCTCGCCGGTCTGCCGCCCGGGCCGGTCAACCAGCGGCTCCCCAAGGTCCTCAAGGCGCCCGAGGGCCACACGTACGCGTGGACCGAGAACCCGCTCGGCATCAACGGCTACTACCTCGTCAGCAAGGGCGAGAAGACCCCGTACCGGCTGAAGCTGCGCTCCGCCTCGTACAACAACATCCAGGCACTCGCGGTGCTGCTGCCGGGCACGCTGGTCGCGGACATGGTGGCGATCCTGGGGTCACTGTTCTTCGTGGTCGGCGACATCGACAAGTAGGCCGTCCAGTGGTGCGTCCGGGGTTCCGGCCGGAATGCCCACCGGCTGCAGCAGCCACCCGAAGTCGCCGAGGCCGCCCGTCGCCGTGAGCTCGGCGGCCTCCCCGGCGCTCGCCAGGGCGCGCACGTAGGCCGCGGGCTGGGTGGAGGCGAGCGCGAGCGGGGGGCGTGCGCCGGAGATGTCCAAGGCGCGCAAGGCCTCGCGCTGGGTCAGCACACGCCCACCGGGGAGCGCGCACGCGTCCAGGGCGACGTGCGCCGTGATGTCGCACGACCCGTCCGGCACGGGCGCCGTCTCGCGTCCCTCCCGGAAGCCGGTGAGCGTCCCGAACGGGGGACGCGCGCCCGCGGGGTGCGCATAGTCCACCGCCACCGCGAGCCCTCGGCCGACGGTCGCGACCGCCGCCGCCCACGCCTCGTCCCTGGGCAGGCCGATCTCGGCCCGCAGTCCCTCCTCGGCCGGCAGGGGCCACCAGCGCGCGAGCCACCGCGCCGCAGGACCGGAGACCGGCTCCCCGAGCCGCTCGCGCCCGTCCCGCCGTACGAGCACCTGCCGCGGTACGCCCGCGGAGTCGGCCTCGGCGACGTCCACGGGCACGTTGTCCAGCCACTCGTTGGCGAACAGCAGGCCGGTGATGCCCTTCGGCGGCTCGGCCAGCCACTCGATCCGGTGATCGAGGCCGGCGGGCCGGTCGGCGACCTCGACGGCGTACCCGCGCGCGCGGGAGGCCACGTCGGCGGGCAGCGCGGCCAGCACGCCGGTGACCAGCTCGCCCCGCCCCGCGGCCAGGTCGACGAAGTCCAGCGCCCGGGGCCGCCCCAGCGCCCCGTCGACCCGGCACAGCAGCCGGGCCACGGCCTCGGCGAACAACGGGGAGGCGTGCACGGACGTACGGAAGTGCGCACCCGGGCCCTCGGGCCTGCGGTAGAAACCCTCCGGTCCGTACAGAGCGGCCTCCGTGGCCGCCCGCCAACCGAGCCATTCACCCACCGTCTCCTCGCGCGTCACGCCGTCAGGTTAGGCGTACAGGGGAACGGGGCCTCCACCTTGCGGAGTATGCGCGCGGGACAGGGATCGGTCCTCCGGTTGACCCCTGCACGCATCTCCCTTCCCTACGCTGGGTTACGTGCAACGCCTCTATGACTTCCTCCGCAGGCACCCGACGTGGGTCGACGGCTTCTGGGCCGTCTTCCTGTTCGGGATCTCGGTGGTGGGGGAAACCACCCGTCAGGAGGCGCGGGGCACCGACGCCCCGGCGGTCGTCGTCCCGATCGTTCTCCTGTTGTGCCTGGTCATCGCGCTGCGCCGGCGCATGCCGGAGAACATGCTGCTGCTGGCCATGGCGCTGGGCGTGGCGCAGCTCGTGCTGGACGTGGAGACGACGGCCGCCGACTTCGCCTTCCTGGTGATCGCCTACACCGTGGCCGCGACGGGCGCCCGCTGGGCCTCCCGGCTCGCGCTGGCCGCAGGCCTGTTCGCCGCTCCCCTGGCACAACTGCGCTGGTGGAACGACGACACTGGCACGCTGGGCAACCTCGCGCAGATGATCTTCCTGACGGTGCCGTTCGTGCTGGCCTGGGTGCTGGGCGACTCGATCCGCACCCGCCGCGCCTACTTCGCACAGCTGGAGGAGCGCAACGCGCGCCTGGAGAAGGAGCGCGAGGCCCAGGCCAAGGTCGCGGTCGCCGCCGAGCGCGCCCGGATCGCGCGCGAACTGCACGACGTGGTCGCGCACAACGTGTCGGTGATGGTGGTGCAGGCCGACGGCGCCGCCTACGTCCTCGACGCCGCCCCCGACCAGGCCAAGAAGGCCCTGGAGACGATCTCCTCCACCGGCCGCCAGGCCCTCGCCGAGATGCGCCGCCTGCTGGGCGTGCTGCGCACCGGCGAGCACCAGGAGGGCGGCGAGTACGTTCCGCAGCCCGACGTCGAGCAGATCGACGAGCTCGTCGAGCAGTGCCGGGGCTCCGGCCTGCCCGTCGACTTCAAGATCGAGGGCACCCCGCGGCCGCTGCCCAGCGGCGTCGAACTCACCGCCTACCGCATCGTGCAGGAAGCGCTCACCAACACCCGCAAGCACGGCGGGCCGAACGCGGGTGCGAGCGTCCGCCTGGTCTATTTCGACGACGGGCTCGGTCTGCTCGTCGAGGACGACGGCAAGGGCGCCCCGCACGAGCTGTACGAGGAGGGCGGGGCCGATGGTGCCGGTCACGGCCTGATCGGCATGCGTGAGCGGGTCGGCATGGTCGGCGGCACCCTGGACGCGGGCCCGCGTCCCGGCGGAGGATTCCGCATCAGTGCCCTGCTCCCGCTCAAACCGGCGCACTGACACCGACGCACGTCTTTCGTTGACACCTGTAACGACCCAGCAAAAAGAGAGGCCCCGATGACGATCCGCGTGATGCTCGTCGACGACCAGGTGCTGCTGCGCACCGGGTTCCGGATGGTGCTCGCCGCCCAGCCGGACATGGAGGTCGTCGCGGAGGCGGGCGACGGCGTCGAGGCCCTCCAGGTGCTGCGCGCGAGCGCCGTCGACGTCGTGCTGATGGACGTGCGCATGCCGAAGCTGGACGGGGTGGAGACCACCCGCCGCATCTGCATGGAGTCCGACCCCCCGAAGGTACTGATCCTGACCACCTTCGACCTGGACGAGTACGCCTTCTCCGGGCTGAAGGCCGGTGCCTCCGGCTTCATGCTCAAGGACGTGCCGCCCGGCGAACTGCTGGCCGCCATCCGCGCGGTGCACAGCGGTGACGCCGTGGTGGCGCCCTCGACCACGCGCCGCCTGCTCGACCGCTTCGCGCCCATGCTCCCCAGCGCCGGCAAGGAACCCCAGTTCAAGGAGCTGGAGCGGCTCACCGACCGTGAGCGCGAGGTCATGGTGCTGGTCGCCCAGGGTCTGTCCAACGGCGAGATCGCGGCCCGGCTGGTGCTGTCCGAGGCGACCGTGAAGACCCATGTGGGCCGCATCCTGACCAAGCTGGGGCTGCGGGACCGGGTGCAGGTGGTGGTCCTGGCGTACGAGACGGGGCTGGTCCGGGCGGGCGGACTCGGCTGAGGCGGCTTTCTGCCGCTAGCGGAGTACGCCCTCCAGGAAGTCGCTGCCCAGCCGGGCCACCACCGTGACGTCCAGCTGGTGCAGGACGTACCGGCCGCGGCGGCGGGTGGTGACCAGGCCCGCCTTCTTCAGCACGCTCAGGTGCCGGGATATCTCGGGCGCGGTCATGCCGTGCACCAGGGTCAGCTCGCCGGTCGTGAACGCGCTGCGGGCCAGGCTGCGGCACAGCCGCATCCGCACCGGGTGGGACAGGGCGGCCATCCGAAGCGTCAACTGCTCGACCGAGGGCGGGGCGGCGAGTGCCGGCGAGCCGACCGGGTAGTGCAGCACCGGCTGCCAGTCGTGCCGGTGCAGGACCATCAGGTGGGGCCGGCCGAGGCTGGTCGGGACGAGCAGCAGACCGCCGTCCTTCGTGGCCGTATGGCCGTCGCCGAGCTTGTCGACGGTGATGCGCGCGGCCGACTCGTCGAGCGCCACCGCCGGGGACACCGAGGCCAGTGCCTCGGCCAGGCCCCTGCGCCGCAGGAGGTCCGTCTTGTGCCGCGCGTCCGCCGCCAGTTGGTGGCGCAGCCGGGACCAGGTCTCCGCGAAGAACGCCTCGTCGCAGTCCTCCAGGAACTGCCGCAGCCAGGCCCGGATCCGCGGCGGGTCGGCCAGCAGCCGTTCACTGAACCGCACCTGCTGCGGCCCGCGTGCTGCGGCCAGCTCCAGCGCCCGCCGGCGCAGCTCGGGGTCGGCGAGCACGGCGGGCCCGCTCGAGGTGTAGGGCAGGGCGCAGGTGAACTCCAGGGCCGCGTCCACGAACTGTTCGTCCGTCAGCTTGTCCAGCAGGGACAGTTCCTCGGCGAGGGTCGCACCGGGCAGCGCGGCCCGGCCCGGGATGCCCGCGCACGGCAGGAAGAGGTCCGAGAACGTCGTGCGCCACAGGAAGTCCGCCTCGCACATCCGGTCGGCCAGATGCGGGTCGAGCCCCGCGGTCACGCTCGTCACCCAGCCCTGCAGGCCCGGATGGTGCCCCGGCTCGGACAGCGCGTGCAGCGCCATGCCGAGCTCGGCCAGGGGCGAGGTCACGACGGCGACCCGCTCCGGCCGCAGCCCCGCGACGTCGATGCTCACGCTCATGCCCTCATGGTGCACCCCGCCACTGACAACGCCGCCCTCGATTGACGGCGGCCGTCAATCGACGCGACGTCGCCGCCGCAGGGGGCGCAGCCTGGGATCACCGGGGCGGCCGCGAAGCCCGTCCCCGTCCCTGGAAAGCGTCCCGAGAAGGCGATCCGCCATGAGCATCACGCAGCAGTACCTCCTCGACACCTACCGGGCCCAGCGCCTCGGTGAGCCCGCGCCGCCCGCGCCCGGCGCGCACGACCGGCAGGCCGTGCGCGAGCTGCGCGCTGACGCCCGGTTCCGTGCGGTCATCGCCGAGCGCCCGGCCCGCGGGCGGGTCCGTCAGGCCCTGGGCCGGTGGCTGCGGCCGGGCCCGCGTTCCGCTTGCTGACCGCCTGGGCTGTTGCCGCCGCTGCACCGGCCACCTCGGTCACGCGCGCGACGAAGTCCGCGACCGCTGCCTTCACGTCGTCGGCCGTCCACCCGAGGCCGTCGGCGCGCACGGTCACCTCGGTGGTGCCCAGGCCGGGTCCGCCCCGGCCCCAGGGGACGCCGAAGAGCAGTGTCTTCGTCTCCTCGGCCTGCCGGACGGCCGCCTCGGCGAGGACGTCCGGGTCGTACGGCAGCCAGACCTGGAACTCGTGGGTGTGCGGCTGTTCGGGAAAGACACGCGCCCACGAAACGCCGGACTCGGCGAAGCCCTCGCGCAGCGCGGCGGCGACCACGCGCGCGTGGGCCACGTACTGCGGCAGCCGGGGCAGCTCGCGTTCCAGGCCCACCAGCGCCGACAGCACTGTGGGGAACTGCTGGAAGATCATGCCGCCGTACCGGTGCCGCCAGGTCTTCGCCTCCTCCACGAGGGCCCCGGGGCCGGCCAGGGCCGCGCCGCCGAAGCCGTCGAGGGACTTGTAGAACGACACGTAGACGCTGTCCGCCAGCGCCGCTATCTCGTCCAGGGGGCGACCGAAGTGGACGGTGGACTCCCACAGGCGGGCGCCGTCGAAGTGCACCACCGCGTCGCGCTCGCGCGCCGCCTCCACGACCTCCGTCAGCTCCTCCCAGGAGGGCAGCACGAAACCGGCGTCCCTGAGGGGCAGTTCCAGCATCAGCGCCCCGAAGGGCTCCTCGAAGCCGCGCACCTCCTCGGCCGTCGGCAGCCGGGGCTCGCTCGTCAGGCGGACCGGGCGCAGCCCGGCGACCTCGCTGAGCGCGCCTCGTTCGTGCACCTCGGGATGGGCCAACGCGTGCAGCGCCACGGTGGGGTTGCCGGTACGGCCCGCCCAGCAGCGCAGGGCGATCTGCTGGGCCATGGTGCCGGTCGGGAAGAACGCGGCCGCCTCCGTGCCCAGCAGCGCGGCGACCCGGTCCTCGAGGGCCTCCACGATCCGGTTGCCGTACATGTCGCCGGGCTCGTCGAGGTCGTACACCTGGGGTGCCGCCTCCTGCAGCCATGCGAGCCGTTCGCGCAGGGTGCCGCGGAAGCCCGCTCGGGACAGGACGCGCTCCGCCCCCAGGCAGGCGGCCGCCCGCCGCTCCCGCAGCCGCTCCGGCGCCGACTGTTCCCCGTCCGGTTCCACCGTGTCCGTCATGCTCCGGATCATGCCGTGCGCCGGTCTGCGGGGGCATGCGCATTTCCGTCCTCCCGCAACCCACAGCCTGTGGACAACCGGACGCCCCCGGAACCGATCGCGTTAACATGACGAGAAATCGTCCGGTACCCAGAGCGGACTGGAACGGGAAGGCCGTCGTCGCGTGAGTACAGTCCACCAGCCAGATCCCAAGGACCGCCCCGCGCGGCTCACCGTCGGTGTCGTAGGCGCCGGCCGGGTGGGCCCCGCACTGGCCGCGTCCCTGCAACTCGCCGGACACCGCCCGGTAGCCGTCTCCGGGGTCTCCGACGCCTCCAGGAGGCGCGCCGCGCAGATGCTGCCCGACGTGCCGATCGTCACGCCCGCCCAAGTCCTGGAGCGTGCCGACCTCGTGCTGCTGACCGTCCCCGACGACGCGCTGCCCGGCCTCGTCGAGGGCCTTGCCGAGACCGGCGCCGTGCGGCCGGGACAGCTGCTCGTGCACACCTCCGGGCGGTACGGCGCGAAGGTCCTCGACCCCGCCCTTCGCGCGGGCGCGCTGCCGCTGGCCCTGCACCCGGCGATGACGTTCACCGGCACCGCCGTCGACGTGCAGCGCCTGGCCGGCTGCTCCTTCGGCGTCACCGCGCCCGACCAGCTGCGGCTGGCCGCCGAGGCGCTCGTCATCGAGATGGGCGGCGAACCCGAGTGGATCGCCGAGGAGAACCGGCCGCTCTACCATGCGGCCCTCGCCCTGGGCGCCAACCACCTGGTGACGCTGGTCGCCCAGTCCATGGAGCTGCTGCGCACAGCCGGCGTCGAGGCCCCCGACCGGATGCTCGGCCCGCTGCTCGGCGCCGCCCTCGACAACGCCCTGCGCTCCGGCGACTCGGCCCTCACCGGCCCCGTCGCGCGCGGGGACGCGGGCACGGTCGCCGCCCACGTCACCGAGTTGCGCAGGCACGCCCCGCAGGCCGTCGCCGGCTACCTGGCGATGGCACGCGCGACCGCGGACCGGGCACTCGCCCACGGACTGCTGAAACCGGAACTCGCGGAGGACCTCCTCGGGGTACTCGCCGACGGGAGCACCGGGACCACCGGCACCGAAGGGGACGCCTGATGACCACCGCCCTGCTGCGTACCGCCGATGAGCTGCACGCACGCGTGCGCGTGGGCCGCCGCGCCGTCGTGATGACCATGGGTGCCCTGCACGAGGGCCACGCCACCCTGATCCGCACCGCCCGCGAGATCGCGGGACCGGACGGCGAGGTCGTGGTCACCGTCTTCGTGAACCCGCTGCAGTTCGGCCAGGGCGAGGACCTCGACCGCTACCCGCGCACCCTGGACGCCGACCTCAAGATCGCCGAGGACTCGGGCGCCGACGCCGTGTTCGCACCCGGCGTCGAGGAGGTCTACCCGGGCGGCGAGCCCCAGGTCCGCGTCAGCGCCGGCCCCATGGGAGAGCGCCTGGAGGGCGCCTCGCGGCCCGGCCACTTCGACGGCATGCTCACCGTCGTCGCCAAGCTGCTGCACCTCACCCGCCCCGACGTCGCCCTGTACGGCCAGAAGGACGCCCAGCAGCTCGCCCTGATCCGCCGCATGGCACGGGACCTGAACTTCGGCGTCGAGATCGTCGGCGTACCGACCGTGCGCGAGGAGGACGGCCTGGCCCTGTCCAGCCGCAACCGCTACCTCGAGCCGGAGGAGCGGCGCACGGCACTCACGCTGTCCCGCGCGCTGTTCGCGGGCCGCGACCGGCACGCGGCGCAGGAGGCGCTGCGGGCGCGGGCACGTGAGGTGCCCGCCACGCACGCGCGTGCCGAAGCGCTGAGTGCCATAGGGGAGTCCCGCGCGGCGGCCGACACCCACGCCGTCGCCAAGGCCCGCACGTCACCCACCACCGCCCCAGGCCACGACGCTGCGCGTAGCCCCGGCCCCACGGGCGGCCCCGCGGCCGTCCGCGCGGCCGCCCGCCTGGTCCTCGACGACGCCGGCCGCCTGAACCCGCCGCTCGCGCTGGACTACCTGGCCCTCGTCGACCCGTCCGACTTCACCGAGATCGAGGACGACTTCACCGGCGAGGCCGTCCTCGCCGTCGCCGCCCGGGTCGGGACGACCCGGTTGATCGACAACATCCCCCTCACCTTCGGAGCCGCCTCGTGACCAGCACAGGCATACGACTGCACGCGCCCGCCCCGGGCTGGTCCATCGACGCCGACGTGGTCGTCGTCGGCTCGGGTGTCGCCGGCCTCACCGCCGCCCTGCGCTGCGAGTCCGAAGGCCTGCGGACGGTCGTCGTCACCAAGGCCCGCCTCGACGACGGCTCCACCCGCTGGGCGCAGGGCGGCATCGCCGCGGCCCTGGGCGAGGGAGACACCCCCGAACAGCACCAGGACGACACGCTGGTGGCGGGCGCGGGCCTGTGCGACGAGGAGGCCGTACGGATCCTCGTCACCGAGGGGCCCGACGCCGTCCGCAGGCTCATCGAGACCGGCGCCCACTTCGACGAGTCCGAGGAAGGCCTCCTGGAGCTCACCCGCGAGGGCGGCCACCACCGCCGCCGCATCGCCCACGCGGGCGGTGACGCGACCGGCGCGGAGATCTCCCGCGCGCTCGTCGAGGCAGTACGCGCGCGCGGGCTCCGTACGGTCGAGAACGCCCTCGTCCTGGACCTCCTCACGGACGCCGACGGCCGCACCGCGGGTGTGACCCTGCACGTCATGGGCGAGGGCCAGCACGACGGCGTGGGCGCCGTCCACGCCCCCGCGGTCGTCCTCGCGACCGGCGGCATGGGCCAGGTCTTCTCGGCGACCACCAACCCGTCCGTGTCGACCGGCGACGGCGTGGCGCTCGCCCTGCGCGCCGGGGCGGAGGTCTCGGACCTCGAGTTCGTGCAGTTCCACCCGACCGTGCTGTTCCTGGGCGCGGACGCTGAGGGCCAGCAGCCCCTGGTCTCCGAGGCGGTACGCGGCGAGGGCGCCCACCTGGTGGACGCCGACGGCGTGCGCTTCATGGCGGGCCAGCACGAACTCGCCGAACTCGCGCCCCGGGACATCGTCGCCAAGGGCATCATGCGCCGCATGCAGGAGCAGGACGCCGAGCACATGTTCCTGGACGCCCGGCACTTCGGCGCCCACATGTGGGAGCACCGCTTCCCGACGATCCTCGCCGCCTGCCGCGCCCACGGCATCGACCCGGTCCACGAGCCCATACCGGTCGCCCCGGCCGCCCACTACGCCTCCGGTGGCGTCCGCACCGACCCCCGGGGCCGTACGACCGTCCCCGGCCTGTACGCGTGCGGCGAGGTCGCCTGCACCGGCGTGCACGGTGCGAACCGGCTGGCGTCGAACTCCCTCCTGGAGGGCCTGGTCTACGCCGAGCGCATCGCCGCCGACATCGCGGCGCGCCGGGCGGAGAACGGCCTCCACGCGCGCGTGCCGGTGCCCGTCGAGCACCCCGAGAAGCCCGCGCACCCCCTGCTCGCACCCGAGGCCCGGTTCCTGATCCAGCGGACCATGACGCAGGGCGCGGGCGTCCTGCGCTCCGCCACGTCCCTCGCGACCGCCGCGGACGCCCTCCAGCGGCTCCACGCCGACGCCCGGATCGCCCTCGACGAGAACGGCAAGACCGCCGAGCCCGGCGTCGACACCTGGGAGGCCACCAACCTCCTGTGCGTGGCCCGCGTCCTGGTCGCCGCCGCGCGCCTGCGCGAGGAGACCCGCGGCTGCCACTGGCGCGAGGACCACGCCGAGCGCGACGACACGACATGGCGGCGCCACATCGTCGTCCGGCTGAATCCCGACCGGACGCTGGCCGTACACACCACGGACACCCCAGACTTCCCCCCGACCCGGCACCAGCAGCCCCACCGTCCCCAGGAGCAGTGACAGAAGTGAGCACCCCCGACCTTCCCCTCGCCCAGAGCGGCGGCTGCGGCGACGGCTGTGCCTGTGGCGCTGCCTCCGACACCGCCGAGGAGGAGTACCTGGAGTGCGGGCTCGACCCCGCGCTCGCGCAGCTCCTGGCCGACGCGGGACTCGACCCCGTGGAGGTCGAGGACATCGCCAACGTCGCCATCCAGGAGGACCTGGACCACGGAGTGGACGTGACGACGGTCGCGACCATCCCCGAGGACGCCGTGGCCACCGCCGACTTCACCGCGCGCGAGGCGGGCGTCGTGGCGGGCCTGAGGGTCGCCGAAGCGGTCGTCTCGGTCGTCTGCACGGACGAGTTCGAGGTCGAGCGGCACGTGGAGGACGGCGACCGCGTGGAGGCCGGGCAGAAGCTCCTGTCGGTCACCACGCGCACGCGTGACCTGCTCACCGCCGAACGCAGCGCGCTCAACCTGCTGTGCCGCATGTCGGGCATCGCGACCGCCACGCGCGCGTGGGCGGACCTTCTGGAGGGCACCAAGGCGCGGGTTCGCGACACCCGCAAGACGACGCCGGGGCTGCGCTCCCTGGAGAAGTACGCGGTGCGCTGCGGAGGCGGCGTCAACCACCGCATGTCGCTGTCCGACGCGGCTCTGGTCAAGGACAACCACGTGGTCGCCGCGGGCGGCGTCGCGCAGGCCTTCAAGGCCGTACGGGAGGCCTTCCCGGACGTGCCGATCGAGGTCGAGGTCGACACCCTGCACCAGCTGCGCGAGGTCGTGGACGCCGGGGCCGACCTGATCCTCCTGGACAACTTCACGCCGGGGGAGTGCGAGGAGGCGGTGGCCCTCGTCCACGGGCGTGCCGCGCTGGAGGCCTCGGGGCGGCTCACCCTCGAGAACGCCTCGTCGTACGCGGACACCGGCGTCGACTACCTCGCCGTGGGGGCCCTCACCCACTCCTCGCCGATCCTGGACATCGGCCTGGACCTGCGCGAGGCGGAGTAGTCGCGATGCTCCTCACGATCGACGTAGGCAACACGCACACGGTTCTGGGTCTGTTCGACGGCGAGGACATCGTCGAACACTGGCGGATCTCGACGGACGCGCGCCGGACGGCGGACGAGCTGGCGGTCCTCCTCCAGGGCCTGATGGGTATGCACCCCCTCCTCGGGGACGAACTGGGCGACGGCATCGACGGCATCGCGATCTGCGCGACGGTTCCGTCCGTCCTGCACGAGCTGCGCGAGGTGACGCGGCGGTACTACGGCGACGTGCCGGCGGTGCTCGTCGAGCCGGGCGTCAAGACCGGCGTACCGATCCTGACCGACAACCCCAAGGAGGTCGGCGCGGACCGGATCATCAACGCGGTCGCCGCGGTCGAGCTGTACGGGGGTCCCGCGATCGTCGTGGACTTCGGTACGGCCACGACCTTCGACGCGGTCTCCGCGCGCGGGGAGTACGTCGGCGGTGTCATCGCACCCGGTATCGAGATCTCCGTCGAGGCGCTGGGGGTCAAGGGGGCGCAGCTCCGGAAGATCGAGGTGGCCCGGCCGCGGAGCGTCATCGGCAAGAACACCGTCGAGGCCATGCAGGCGGGGATCATCTACGGGTTCGCGGGCCAGGTGGACGGAGTGGTGAGCCGCATGGCCCGGGAGCTCGCCGAGGATCCCGAGGACGTCACGGTGATCGCCACCGGGGGACTGGCGCCGATGGTGCTGGGTGAGTCTTCCGTGATCGACGAGCACGAGCCGTGGCTGACGTTGATCGGGTTGCGCCTGGTGTACGAGCGGAACGTGTCCCGCATGTGAGCGGTGGCGTGGGGGCCGGCGCCAGGTGTTCCCACTCAGCCGCCCCCGCCCGTACCCGGTCGTGCGGGCGCGGCGGTGGCGGTGCCGGGTGGGCCGGGAGCCGGGCGCGTCCGCTCGGGTGGCTCGTGCGCCACACCCGGCTGACTTATGTCGAATTTGTCTGATTAGCGCGTATCGTCGCCGCATGCCCACGCCATACGGATCCCGCGGCGGCATGGCGTTCGGTGTGGAGGAGCTGCGTGTGCTCCGCCGCGCTCTCGCCCTCGCCCTGCACCCCACGCCCGCCTCGGCCGAGGACGTTCAGGAATGCCTCCGCCTCGCCGAGTCCCTCGACGAGGCGACGCGTGAGGGCGCCCGGCTGCGTGCCTTCCTGGTGGCCGACCTCGCCCGCTACCGCGCCGCCCTGCCCGGTACAGCCGCCGGTTACCTCACACTCCTGGAGGAGGCGCTGAGCGCCGGGTACCGCCCGGAACCCGACGACCTGGCCGCGCTCCGCGCCCTGCGGGGCAACCCGGTCGCGGCCACCCTCCTGCACCGCTGCCAGGCCCTGGCCGAGCAGGACGTACGGGCCCGCCTGGCCTGCCGCGGAGGACGCACAGTGGTGCGGTCCGCCCCGACGGTGCCCGCCTCTCGTACCCGCCTTCTGGCGCTGCCAGGGGGGCTCTCCGCGGCTCCCGAGGGCCCCGCCGCGAGCCGGGACGCCGGGCCTCTCGGTGGCGGTCTCGCCAAGGAACCCGCCCCCGGTCCCGTCAAGAAACCCGCACAGAAGCCCGCGCAGAAGCCGGGCGAACGGCCCGCACAGCCCGAGCGGCCCGCTCCCAAGCCGGCGGTGCCCGACGCTCCCAAGCCCGCGCGGCCCATTCCCACCCCCGGCGAGGTCTTCCCCCGCCGCAAGCCGGCGCCCCCGCCCGCCGACACGCAGCAGCGTGCCGCCGGCTGAAGCGTTCCGGCCCGATTCGCCCCACCCCGGCCCGGCCGCCGTCCGGCCCGTGGCTACTCTGGACGTATGGACTACGTCTCCGCGCTCGTGCCCCCGGTCGTCATGGCCGTGTTCTTCATCGGTTTGATCCGGGTGATCGTGAAGACCCAGGGTGGGGCCAACAAGGCCAAGGAGGACGCGGCCGTGGACGCCGCCCTCGCGCGCGTGGAGGGTGACCGCCGGCCCTCCGCCTCTGCCGGCACCGAGGCCTGAGAGCACCGCTCTCACCGGCGTACGGCTCGTGGATTCCTCGAGCTGTACGCCCTTTTTGTGTTGTTTGTCGATGAAAGCGCACGTCCCCCACGCCAATGCCGGAAACTCCCACTATTGTGCTGAGCTGTGCCTCGCCCATTGGGAGAACTCGAAGACGCGGTCATGACGCGGGTGTGGAAGTGGAACCGCCCGGTCACCGTTCGAGAAGTCCTGGAAGACCTTCAGCAGGAACGGTCCATCGCCTACACCACGGTGATGACCGTTTTGGACAATCTCCATCAGAAGGGCTGGGTGCGCCGTGAGGCGGAAGGCCGGGCCTATCGATATGAGGCGGTCTCCACCCGGGCCGCCTACGCCGCCGCGCTGATGAACGACGCCTGGTCGCAGAGCGACAACCCCGCCGCCGCTCTCGTCGCCTTCTTCGGGATGATGAGCGAGGAACAGCGGCTCGCCCTCCGGGACGCCGTCCGGATCGTGGAGGGACCGGAAACGCCCGAAGCCGCTCCGCCGGCCGCCACTCATACCGCCGAGGAGAACCCCGGCTCGGCGGCGGAGGGCGACGGGCGATAGCGTCCGCACATGTCAGCAGAGAGCTCAGCGGAGAGTGCCTCCGCGGAGAGTCCCGAAGTCACCGCAAAAGCCATCACCGTCCGGCGGGCCCGTACCGGCGATGTCCAGGCCGTACGACGACTCCTTGACGCGTACGTCCGCGGCGGCATCCTGCTCGACAAAGCGATGGTCACGCTTTACGAGGACATCCAGGAGTTCTGGGTCGCCGAACGGGACGACAACGCCGAGGTCGTCGGCTGTGGCGCCCTGCACGTGATGTGGGAAGACCTCGCGGAAGTGCGCACTCTCGCCGTGAAGCCCGGACTGAAGGGCGCCGGTGTCGGACATCAGTTGCTGGAGAAGTTGCTGCACACCGCGCGCTGGCTCGGCGTTCGCCGCGTTTTTTGTCTGACCTTCGAAGTGGACTTCTTCGGCAAGCACGGCTTCGTCGAGATCGGTGAGACGCCCGTTGACACCGATGTCTACGCGGAGCTACTGCGTTCCTATGACGAAGGCGTGGCAGAGTTCCTCGGTCTCGAACGGGTGAAACCGAACACCTTGGGCAACAGCCGGATGCTTCTGCATCTGTGATCGACCGGCGGGACAAGCCCCCAAGGGACCTCAAGACAAGGGTCCGGAACGGAGCTCTATTCCGGCCGGACTCGCCCTGCCCAGGTTCCCTATGTCCGAAACGCGCATGTTTCCGGACTGGAGCGGGCCCGTCAGTCTCTGCCGGGGGTTTGTGTTTTTCCGGCAAAAGCGGTTTGCTTTCCGACGTACTGCAGTACTGCATATAACAGGGGACGGCGAAACGGCGGACGCCGCGACCCCCGACCCAGAAGTTTTGGATGAAAGGAAATCCGGTGGCACAGAAGGTTCAGGTCCTTCTTGTCGATGACATCGACGGCGGCGAGGCGGACGAGACCGTCACGTTCGCGTTGGACGGCAAGACGTACGAGATCGATCTCACGACCGCCAATGCGGACAAGCTGCGTGGTCTTCTCGACCCTTACGTGAAGGGCGGCCGTCGTACCGGAGGCCGTACTTCGGGTGGGCGCGGAAAGGCGCGAGCCGCTTCCGGTGGCAGCCAGGACACCGCGCAGATTCGCGCGTGGGCCAAGGAGAACGGTTACGAGGTCAATGACCGCGGCCGCGTTCCGGCGACGATTCGCAAGGCATACGAGGACGCCAACGGCTGATCACGGCCTACGGCACTTACGAGCGGGCGGGCTGCCCGGCGCATGCGCGTCGCAGCCGCAGGCGGTGGCACTGTGCTGCCATCGTGTCCACCACTCGTGCGAGATCGGGGGCGCCCCCTCCGCCCCCCACGGCCGACAACGTCGGCAGCGAGGCCTCGACCTCGTACCCGGGCTCGGGGGGCCGCAGCCATACGGCGGCCCCCTGCACGGCACCCGAGCAGGGCCGGCCCGGCGGCAGCGGCGCGTCCATCACGCCGCCTTCGCCGATCGCCGTGAGGTCGAGCGTCAGCGCTCCCCACTCCAGCCAGGCCAGGACTCCGGGCAGTTCCTCCGCGCTGCCCGCGGCCACCAGCAGCCGCATCCGGTCACCCTGAAGGGCCACCGGAGAGCCCTGCGACAGGTGGCGAAGCGCCGCGTGACCCGCCTCGGCCGGCACGTCGAGGACGTCGAAGCGCAGGCCCACGGACAGCCGTACCGGAGCCCCTGGCGCCCGTGGTGGAGCGCCTGGCGTCCGTAGCGGAATCCCTGGCGTTCCGAGGACCCCGTTTCCGTTTCCGGGGGATCCGGGGTGTGCGGGCACTGTCGGCCAGCCCAGTTCGTTCTCGTACCACCGGCGGACCTGATCGCTCGAATCGAGCGGCTGTCGGGGACGGGGAACCGTGATGAGTTCGGTGGTGACCGGGGGGAGGGTGCCAACCATGCCAAGTGCAACCGTCGAAAGAGCCCGCAAGTTACGCTGAGTGTACTGAAGAATGCGCAGAGTGCCGGAAAAAGTGACCTGTGGGGGCGCGGGGAGGAACAAGGTTGTTCGCCCATAGCGGAGGGAATCAGGGCGTGCGGCATGGACTGTCAGTCCCAGCGGGTAAGACTTCCCTAGTGGGAGGGGGCGACACGCAGGACAGGCCGTCTCACGTTCGCCATCGGCGTACTGATGGTAGGGGTAACTGCTTGGCCTGCGGGAACATCGTCTCGCACCATCAGGTTGGAGCAGATGTCGGCGTTCGGGGTCAGGAGGCCAAGGACGGTGTCGGCAGTTGGAATGAGCGGTCCCCGCTTGCGGGACTAAGCTGCGGAAGGACAGGGAGGGGAAGTTCCCCCCACTGCCTGACCGCTCTGAGGAGCGATTAACGATGTTCGAGAGGTTCACCGACCGCGCGCGGCGGGTTGTCGTCCTGGCTCAGGAAGAAGCCCGGATGCTCAACCACAACTACATCGGCACCGAGCACATCCTCCTGGGCCTGATCCACGAGGGTGAGGGTGTCGCCGCCAAGGCCCTTGAGAGCCTCGGGATTTCGCTCGAGGCGGTCCGCCAGCAGGTGGAGGAGATCATCGGGCAGGGGCAGCAGGCCCCGTCCGGGCACATCCCCTTCACCCCCCGTGCCAAGAAGGTCCTGGAGCTGTCGCTCCGCGAGGCTCTTCAGCTGGGCCACAACTACATCGGCACGGAGCACATCCTGCTCGGCCTGATCCGTGAGGGCGAGGGCGTCGCCGCCCAGGTCCTGGTCAAGCTGGGCGCAGATCTCAACCGGGTGCGGCAGCAGGTCATCCAGCTGCTCTCCGGATACCAGGGCAAGGAGACCGCCACCGCCGGCGGGCCTGCCGAGGGCACGCCCTCGACGTCCCTGGTCCTCGACCAGTTCGGCCGGAACCTCACCCAGGCCGCTCGTGAGTCCAAGCTCGACCCGGTCATCGGGCGCGAGAAGGAGATCGAGCGGGTCATGCAGGTGCTGTCCCGCCGCACCAAGAACAACCCGGTCCTGATCGGTGAGCCCGGCGTCGGCAAGACCGCCGTCGTGGAGGGACTCGCCCAGGCCATCGTCAAGGGCGAGGTGCCCGAGACCCTCAAGGACAAGCACCTCTACACCCTGGACCTCGGCGCGCTGGTCGCCGGCTCCCGCTACCGCGGTGACTTCGAAGAGCGCCTGAAGAAGGTCCTCAAGGAGATCCGCACCCGCGGCGACATCATCCTGTTCATCGACGAGCTGCACACGCTGGTCGGTGCGGGTGCCGCCGAGGGCGCCATCGACGCCGCTTCGATCCTGAAGCCGATGCTGGCCCGCGGTGAGCTGCAGACCATCGGTGCGACGACGCTGGACGAGTACCGCAAGCACCTGGAGAAGGACGCGGCCCTCGAGCGCCGCTTCCAGCCCATCCAGGTCGCGGAGCCGTCCCTGCCGCACACCATCGAGATCCTCAAGGGTCTGCGCGACCGGTACGAGGCGCACCACCGGGTCTCCATCACGGACGAGGCGCTGGTCCAGGCCGCGACGCTGGCCGACCGGTACATCTCGGACCGCTTCCTGCCGGACAAGGCGATCGACCTGATCGACGAGGCCGGTTCCCGGATGCGTATCCGCCGGATGACCGCGCCGCCGGACCTGCGCGAGTTCGACGAGAAGATCGCCGGCGTCCGCCGCGACAAGGAGTCCGCGATCGACTCGCAGGACTTCGAGAAGGCCGCTTCTCTCCGCGACAAGGAGAAGCAGCTCCTCGCCGCGAAGGCCAAGCGCGAGAAGGAGTGGAAGGCCGGCGACATGGACGTCGTCGCCGAGGTCGACGGCGAGCTGATCGCCGAGGTCCTCGCGACGGCCACCGGCATCCCGGTCTTCAAGCTGACCGAGGAGGAGTCCTCGCGTCTGCTGCGCATGGAGGACGAGCTCCACAAGCGGGTCATCGGCCAGGTCGACGCCGTCAAGGCGCTGTCCAAGGCGATCCGTCGTACGCGTGCCGGTCTGAAGGACCCGAAGCGTCCCGGTGGTTCGTTCATCTTCGCCGGCCCGTCCGGTGTCGGTAAGACCGAGCTGTCCAAGGCGCTCGCCGAGTTCCTCTTCGGTGACGAGGACGCGCTGATCTCCCTCGACATGTCGGAGTTCAGCGAGAAGCACACAGTGTCGCGTCTGTTCGGTTCGCCTCCCGGATACGTGGGCTACGAAGAGGGCGGCCAGCTGACCGAGAAGGTCCGCCGCAAGCCGTTCTCCGTCGTGCTCTTCGACGAGGTCGAGAAGGCCCACCCGGACATCTTCAACTCGCTGCTGCAGATCCTGGAAGACGGTCGCCTGACCGACTCCCAGGGCCGGGTCGTCGACTTCAAGAACACGGTCATCATCATGACGACCAACCTCGGCACCCGGGACATCTCCAAGGGCTTCAACCTGGGCTTCGCGGCCTCGGGCGACAAGAAGTCCAACTACGAGCGCATGAAGAACAAGGTCTCGGACGAGCTCAAGCAGCACTTCCGCCCCGAGTTCCTCAACCGCGTCGACGACGTGGTCGTCTTCCCGCAGCTGACGCAGGCGGACATCCTGCGGATCGTCGACCTGATGATCGGCAAGGTGGACGAGCGCCTGAAGGACCGGGACATGGGCATCGAGCTCTCCCAGTCCGCAAAGGAGCTGCTGTCAAAGAAGGGTTACGACCCGGTGCTGGGTGCGCGTCCGCTGCGTCGCACCATCCAGCGCGAGATCGAGGACTCGCTGTCGGAGAAGATCCTCTTCGGCGAGCTGCGTCCCGGTCACATCGTGGTCGTGGACACCGAGGGCGAGGGCGAGACCGCCACCTTCACCTTCCGGGGTGAGGAGAAGTCGGCACTGCCGGACGTTCCGCCGATCGAGCAGGCGGCCGGTGGGGCAGGTCCCAACCTGAGCAAGGACGCGTAAGCGTCACGTACGAGAGGGGCCGCCCCGGGACTTCGGTTCCGGGGCGGCCCCTTTTTTCGGCTCAAGCGCCGGCCCAGCACCGCTTCAGTGCCGCTTCAGCGGGGCTCAGGGGGCTTCAGCGCGGTCCAGGGTGCGGCCGGGTCAGTCAGTCGGCCGGGATCGGCCGGCGGGTGTCAGGACAGCTGGCCGTCGTAGTCCGGCAGCTTGTACGTCTTCTCGGCGTGGCCGCCCGACAGGTCGGTGGTGTTGTTGCCGATGTTCGCGATGATCGTGTAGCCCTTGGACTCGATGTCGACGCGCTGGGCGGTCTTGTAGGCGGCGACGTCCTTGAAGAGGTCGATGAAGCTTCGGACGTAGAGGCCGGAGACCTCGTAGCCGACGTGCTCCAGGTTGTAGTCGGTCACCGAGTAGATGATCCCGGGCCGGGCCGTCACGAAGAACAGGGCGACGCCGTGGTCCTGGGCGTACTCGGCGACGTCCAGGACCGGCTGGTTGGCCGGCGAGGGGTAGCTGAAGCCGAAGTCGGTCTCCAGGGTGGTGTTGTCGATGTCGAAGACGATCGCCTGCTTCTCGCCCGGCTTCGTGTTCGCTATCCGCTGCTTCAGGTAGGGCAGGGCCTGGCCCATCAGAGCCTGGCAGTCCTGCTGCCAGGTCGCGTAGTCGACGTCGGCGGCGGCGGCCGTGGCGGTCGTGGAGGTGCTGGTGGTCGTCGTCGCGGCCTCGGCGGGGACGGCCAGCGCCACGAGGGCGGCTGCTGAGACGGCGGTGACGGCTGCGCGGCGAGCCCAGGGGCGTCGTCGTGTCATGTGGGGGTTCCTCTCACGTCCGGACGTTCTGCAGTTGTCGGGTGCATGCTCGTGGGTGAGGGTGGCGCGAGGGGAACCGTAGGGTTACTGAGTGGTAAGTAGCCAGAGACGTGCGTCACATGGGGCGGGAATTCAAAGATCGGAGTTCTCGCGACCCGGTGACATGCCGCACAGGCGATTTGTCCGTTACTACGCGGAATAGTGGAAGTCGCCAGGTGGGCAAAAGGGACTTCAGGCCGGAATTGCCGCCATGAATTGCCGTCATAGGTGGGGTGATGACCGATTAATTCTGCATGGGTGTTCTGTCAAGAAGCGGGGAGCTTTGTGGGCAGGTACTACCTTTAGTCGTAGATCGCAGGTTTGGGAGTCCGTGGGGCCCCGGGTTACCAAGGGATGGCCCACCCGGCAGCTGCCTGTGCGCCGGGTGGCTCCTCTGTCCCCGTCCCCATGAGGTTTTCGATGTCCCAGCGTGTCTCGTCCCGTTCTTCCCGTACGTCCGTGCTCCGCACCCGTGCGGCCGTGCTGGCCACCGGCCTTGGAGTGTCGGTTGTGCTGGGGGCCGGAGTCGCGGCCGCCGCCGACACCGGCACGGCCACGGTCGCCGCCGCCAAGACCGCCACCAAGTCCGTCGCCGCCGCGAAGGCCGCTTCCTGGGTCGACCCGGTGACGAAGTACCGGCTGTCCGCGAGCTTCGCCCAGTCCGGCGGCATGTGGCAGTCCACCCACAGCGGGCAGGACTTCGCCGTGGCGACCGGCACCAAGGTCCTCGCCACGCACGGCGGCACGGTCGTCAAGGCGGGCGGCAACGGCGCGGGCGACGGCCCCGCGTACGGCAACGCCGTCGTCATCAAGCACGGCAACGGGACGTACTCCCAGTACGCCCACCTCTCGCGCATCGACGTGAGGATCGGTCAGGTCGTCAAGACCGGTCAGCGCATCGCACTGTCCGGCAGCACCGGCAACTCCAGCGGTCCGCACCTGCACTTCGAGATCCGCACGACCGCGAACTACGGGTCGGCCATCGACCCGGTCGCCTTCCTGCGCGCCAAGGGCGTGAAGGTCTGAGGCGGTCCCAGGCCGGCCTAAGACCTCTCCGAGGACCCGCCGGTGCCCTGATGGGCCTGGGTCACCAGGCCCGTCGCCACCTCCAGGACCGCCTTGCGTTTGGCCTCCGGGTCGCCTTCGAGGTCCTGGAGGACGTACATCCCGGCGTGCATGGTGAAGATCGCGCTGACGCAGCGGACCTGGTCGACCAGGTCCGCCGACGGGTCGATGAGGATGTCGCGCATGCCGAGCATGCGGGTCTTGAAGGTCTCGCCGACGCGCAGCTCGCGTACGGTCGCCTGGTTCTCCTGCATGAAGCGGAACAGGGGCGCGGCGCCGGCCAGGGCGTCGCTGTAGCGCCGTACGATCTCCTGCTTCGTCTCCAGGGTGTGCGGCTGGCCCTTGCCCCACTCGATGAGGTCCTCGATGGGCTTCGCCAGGTCCTCGAAGATGCTGACGAGGATCTCTTCCTTGGTCTTGAAGTGGTAGTAGAGCGCCGCCTTGGTGACGCCCAGGCGTTCGGCGATCTCGCGCAGCGAGGTCTTCTCGTAGCCCTGGTCGGCGAAGAGTTCGAGGGCGATGTCCTGGATGCGCTGGCGGGTGTTCCCGCGGCGCCGCTGCCTGGTGCCGTCCATGGTGCCGCCCATCGTCGCACTCCCCGCGCTTTCCCAAAAACTTACTTGACGCCCGGCTAGTTGCGGGTCTAATTTCCGAGTGTAGTCAGCTAGCCGGTCGGCAAGTAAGTGGTCGGCCGAGGCAGTACCCAGGGGAGTGGGAGCACGATGGCGGACGCGCAGACGGTCGAGGCCGAGGAACAACCGCGGAGCGTGCGGGTCGTCCTGCTCGCGCTCATGATCACGATGATGCTCGCGATGCTCGACAACATGATCATCGGCACCGCGATGCCGACGATCGTCGGCGAGCTCGGGGGACTCGAACACCTTTCCTGGGTCGTCACCGCGTACACGCTCGCGACCGCCGCCTCCACCCCGCTGTGGGGCAAGCTCGGCGACATGTACGGGCGCAAGGGCGTCTTCATGAGCTCGATCGTGCTCTTCCTCATCGGATCCGCGCTCAGCGGCATGGCCCAGGACATGGGACAGCTGATCGGCTTCCGTGCCGTGCAGGGTCTCGGCGCGGGCGGTCTGATGGTCGGCGTCATGGCGATCATCGGTGACCTGATTCCGCCGCGGGAGCGCGGCAAGTACCAGGGCATGATGGCCGGCGTCATGGCGCTCGCGATGATCGGTGGCCCGCTGGTCGGCGGCACCATCACCGACAACTGGGGCTGGCGCTGGTCCTTCTACATCAACCTGCCGCTCGGTGTGATCGCGCTCGCCGCGATCAGCGTCGTCCTGCAGCTGCCGAAGAAGCGGTCGCAGGCACGGATCGACTACCTGGGCGCCGGGCTGTTGACCGTCGGCATCACCGCCATCGTACTCGTCACCACCTGGGGCGGCTCGCAGTACGCCTGGACGTCCGCGCGGATCATGGAGCTCATCGGGATAGGCGTCGCCGCCCTCGTCGGGTTCGTGTTCTGGCAGACCAAGGCCGCCGAGCCGGTCGTGCCGCTGCACATCTTCCGCAGCCTCAACTTCACCCTGATGTCGGTCATCGGCTTCATCACCGGCTTCGTGATGTTCGGCGCGACCCTCTTCCTGCCGCTGTACCAGCAGTCGGTGCAGGGCGCCTCAGCGACCAACTCCGGGCTGCTGCTCCTGCCGATGCTCGGCGCGATGCTCGTCACCTCGATGGTCGCGGGACGGGTCACCACGAACACCGGCAGGTACAAGGTCTTCCCGGTCGTCGGCAGCGTCCTGATGGTCGTCGGGCTGTACCTGCTCTCCCTGATGGACACGGACACCTCGCGGATCACGTCCGGTGTGTACATGGCCGTCGTCGGTCTCGGCATGGGCTGTCTGATGCAGATCACCATGCTGGTCGCGCAGAACAGCGTGGAGATGAGGGACATGGGCGTCGCGTCCTCCTCCACGACGCTCTTCCGTACGCTCGGCTCCTCGTTCGGCGTCGCGATCATGGGCGCGCTGTTCAACAACCGCGTCCAGCACGTCATGTCCGAGCGGGCCGGTGCGCTGGGCTCCAAGGTGACCGAGGAGTCGGCGCAGTTGGACGCGGCGAGCCTGGCGAAGCTGCCGGAGGCGGCGCGAGAGGCGTACCAGCACGCGGTGTCGGCCGGCACGCACTCGGCGTTCCTGCTGGGGGCCGCGGTGGCGTTGGTCGCGATGGTGGCGTCGTGGTTCGTGAAGGAGGTTCCGCTGAAGGGCGCGGGACCGCAGAAGGAGCAGAAGGGTTCGCCCGAGGAGACCGCGGCACAGCCGCCGGTGTCCGAGATCGTCTGACCCGGACCCGGACCCGGACCCGAAGCGAGGGCCTCCCGGCGGTGTCCGCCCCGGGGGGCTTTCTTCGTGCGCGCGTGCCCGGCCTCGGGTGGCTCTTCGTGCGCGCGTGCGGGCGATGTGCCGCCTCGTTGTCAGTGCCCCGTGCCACCATCAACCGTATGGACAAGACCCGGCAGGTGCGGCTGGCCAAGGACGCCATGGACCGTGACTGGGCCGACCCGGAGCTGGATCTGGACGCGGTGGCCGCCCACGCCGGGTACTCGCGGTACCACTTCCTGCGGGCCTTCAAGGAGGCCTACGGCGAGACGCCCGGCCAGTATCTGACGCACCGTCGCATCGACCGCGCGGAGGACCTGCTGCGGACCGCCGACCTGACGGTGACGGAGGTCTGCCACCTCGTCGGCTTCAGTAGTCTCGGCACGTTCTCGGCCCGCTTCAAGGCCTGGACCGGGCTGACCCCCACCGAGTACCGCACGAAGCACGTGGGCCGCGGGGCGGCTCTCATACCGGGCTGCTACGCCATGTTCTGGGCCGGAGGCTTCAGATCGGCCCCCGGCCGGGCAGAGCGCAATTCTGGAGAAGCGGACTGACAGCGCCGGTGCCTACGGTGACGGGGCAGGGCACCGCCACGGGCATGAGGAGCACATCATGATCAAGGGTCTCGCCATCTCGACCGTCTGGGTCCTGGACCAGGACCGGGCCAAGGAGTTCTACACGGAGAAGCTGGGCCTGGAGGTCCGTACGGACATGACGATGGGCGAAGGCGGCATGCGCTGGCTCACTGTCGGTTCCCCGGACCAGCCGGACGTCGAACTGACGCTGATGGTCCCGGGCGGGGGCGCGATGGACCCGGAGTCCGCCGAAATGATCAAGAAGCTGGTGGTCAAGGGGGTGCTCGGCGCGGGCGTGCTGACCACCGACGACATCCACGGCGACTACAAGAAGCTCAAGGACCGCGGCGTGGAGTTCCTGCAGGAACCGCAGGAGCGCCCCTACGGCACCGAGGCCCTCTTCCGGGACGACTCCGGCAACTGGTTCTCCTTCACCCAGCCCCGGGACGGCGGCCTCGACACCGACAAGGACTGGTCGTGCTAGCTCACTTCCCGGACGCCTTCCCGGTTGCCGGCATCATCGGATAGCTCCCGGTGGCCGTCGGCGCGTGCTCCGGCAGCCACAGCACCGCCACCGCCCCCTCCGCCGGTACCTCCTCCGGCGCGCCCGCCGGCCGTACGTTGCGGAAGGTCAGGCGGGCGCCGAGCACCCGCGCCTGCCCGGCCGCGATGGTCAGGCCCAGGCCGTGGCCGCGGCCGGACCGGTCGGTGCTGCCGGTGCGGAAGCGGCTCGGGCCGTCGGCGAGGAGGTCCTCGGGGAAACCGGGGCCATGGTCGCGGACCCGGATGACCCGGCCCTCGACGGTGACCTGGATCGGCGGCCTGCCGTGCCGGGCGGCGTTGGCGAGCAGGTTGAACAGGACGCGCTCCAGGCGTCGCGGGTCGGTCGTGACCTCGGACTCGTGCACCACCCGGACCTCGATCGCGGGGTCCTTCGCCGCCACCCGCCGGCTGACGAACTCGCCCAGCATGATGTCCTGCAGCTCGGCCCGCTCGGAGGCCCCGTCGAGGCGGGCCACCTCCAGCACGTCCTCCACGAGCGTGCGCATGGCCTTGGCCCGGTCGAGGACCAGTTCCGTGGGGCGGCCCGGCGGCAGCAGTTCGGCGGCCGTCAGCAGCCCGGTCACCGGCGTGCGCAGCTCGTGCGCGATGTCCGCGGTGACCCGGCGCTCCGCCTCCAGCCGCTGCTGCAACGCGTCCGCCATCGCGTCCACCGCGCTGGCCAGATCGTCGGTCTCGTCCCGTACGACCCCGCCGATGGCGTCCCGCACCCGCACGTTCGACTCGCCGCCCGCGACCTGGTTCGCCGCGGCGGCCGCCTTGCGCAGCCGGCGCGACAGCTGCCCGCCGATGAGCACGCCGAGCGCGCTGCCGCCGAGGACGACCGCGATGGAGCCGATCACCAGGGCCTGGTCGAGGTCGTTGAGGATGTCCGTGCTGCGGTCGGTGAACCCGGTGTGCAGCGACAGCACATGGCCGCCCTTGACCGGCACGGCGGCCCAGATGTCCGGCACGCCGTCCGGCCGGTCGGAGACGTAGGTGGCCCGGCGTCCCTGCTCGACCTTCTCCCGCAGTGCCGTCGGCAGTTCCGGGTCGTCGATCTTGATGTTGGGGAAGTTGGGCCGCTGGGCCACCTCGTAGTTGCGCTGTGCGATCTGGACGCGCTCGTCGGCGAGGTCCCGCGCGTTGTCCAGCATCGAGACCCGGGCCGCGTTGTGCACGACGAGGCTGAGCGTGATCGCCACCAGCGCTCCGACCAGCGCGATGGCCGCGCTCAGCTTCCATCTGAGTCCCGTACGCATGCCCGGAAGGGCGATGCGCGAGCCCGGGAGGCCGCTCCGGGCGCCTGGAGTGCCGATACGGGCGTCCGGGAACCCGGCACGCGTGCCGGCCGCCGTGCGTATGCCCGCGCGCTCCGGGACCGGGCGCCGAAGGTTCCCCCGCATAACCCGATACCCCTACCTGCTCAGGCCTTCAACTTGTAGCCGAAGCCGCGGACCGTCTCGATCCGGTCCTGGCCGATCTTCGTGCGCAGTCGCTGCACATGGACGTCGACGACGCGAGTGTCACCGCCCCAGCCGTAGTCCCACACCCGCTCCAGGAGCTTGTCGCGCGAGAGCACCGTGCCCGGCGCGGAGGAGAATTCGAGGAGCAGCCGCATCTCGGTGGGGGTGAGTGCCACCGGTTCCCCGGCCCGGCGCACCTCCATGCCCTCGGTGTCGATCTCCAGTTCGCCGAAGGTCAGCAGGCCGCCGCCGGCCGCCGGGCCCGCGGAGTCGTCCGTACGGTCGCCGCCGCCGGCGTGCCCGAAGCGGCGCAGCACCGCGCGGATCCGGGCGACCAGGACCGCGCCGTCGAAGGGCTTGGTGACGTAGTCGTCGGCGCCCGCCTCCAGGCCCAGCACGACGTCGATCGAGTCGGCGCGCGCGGACAGCATGATCACCGGGACGGTCGACTCGTCACGGATGCGCCGGCACAGGCTGACCCCGTCGAGCCCGGGGACCATCACGTCCAGCAGGGCGATGTCGGGGCGGTCCGCACGGAACGCCTCCAGGCCCGACAGCCCGTCGGGCATGGCCGTGACCGCGAAGCCGTCCCGCTCCAGGGCGAGCTGGGTGGCCTCGCGGATGACGTCGTCGTCCTCGACGAACAGGACGTGGGTCTGGTCTGCCATCCCGTTGCTCTCTGCTCTCAGTGCTTGTGTCGTGCCGTCACCAGGTGATCGGTTCAAGGGCCCCGATCGGTTCACGGCGCGGGTCAGTTCCCCGGAACCGGGCTGGGCTCGCCGCCCGCGGCCTTGCTGTAGTCCGTACGCGTGCTGAACTTCCGCACGAAGCGGTCCGTGGTCCAGAGATAGGTGGTGACCTCCTCGCCGGACGGACTCGACAGCCGGTCGCCCTTCTCGTACACCTGCCGGGTCACCACCAGGGCGCCGCGGTCGATCTCCGCGTAGAGCGGGGGCTCCTCGGCCTTGAAGACATTCCGGTACGAACCGCCTTCCTCGCGATACACGTACGAGCCGATGCCGACAGCGTCACCGCAGGTCAGCACGTTGACGACGACGTCGTCGGACGAGGTGCCGGTCAGGTCGCCGTACGACACGTCGACGGGGTACTCGTCGCCCACGCAGGGCTTCAGCTCGCGCTTGACGTCCGCGGAGACCGCCGGATCGTCCTTGACGAGCCGCACCGCGTCCACGCGGGCGCCCGTCGTGGAGACGGCGGGCGAGGCCGCGCCCGCCACCGAGTCGCTGCGGGCCGGCCCCTCGTCACGGGCGCCGGTGCCGCCGGTGCCGCAGGCGGACACGAAAAGGGTGAGGGCGGCGAGCGCGGCCACAGCCGCGATCACCGCCTGAAGGGTCCCCCGGCCGGGTGGCACGAACGCGGGCCGGGGGGTTCCACTGCCGTCGGAACCCTCATCCGTCTCCCGCTCGATGCCACCGGCCCTCGTGCCTAGGCCGCGCAACGCTCCCGCTCCTCACGCTCCAGCGCGCGTGCGTCCAGATCGCGGCTCTCCAGCTCCTCGCGAAGCCGGGCGAGCGCCCGGTGCAGCGTGCTCTTGACCGTTCCGGCCGACATGCCGAGGGCGGCGGCCGTCTCCTCCGTGGACATCTGCTCCCAGTGTCGCAGCACCACGACGCTGCGCTGCTTCGGGGCGAGCACCTTCATGACGTCCATCAGCAGCGCCCGGTCCGCGTGCTGCTCGGTGGCGTCGTCGACCGAGGCGTCCGGAAGCTGCTCGGTCGGCACCTCCTCCAGCTTGCGGGCCCGCCACCACTCGGTACGCGTGTTGATCATGACGCGGCGCAGGTAGGCGTCGGCGAGGCGCTTGTCCGCTATGCCGTCCCAGCGGCCGTACGTCCGCACGAGCGCCGTCTGGAGCAGGTCCTGCGCGTCGACCGGGTCCGGGACCAGCCGGCGGGCACTGCGCAGCAGCGCCTCCTGCCGGGTGCGTACGTACTCCTCGAACTCGAGCACCTCGCCCTGCGCCATGGTGACCGCCTCCCGCTTCCCCGTTCCCGGCCGGCCTGGTCGCCGTCGGATTCCTTGCCTGTGGTGCCTGTCGGGCACGGAAACGAAGTTACGGAGGGGTTGTCACGGGGCTGTCCGAAGCAGCCTTCGGCCAGCGCTCGGCTGTCCGTCGGTTGTGTAACAGCAGTGAGGCCAGGGCCGGTTGTTGTACCGAAGAGGAATGGTCTGAGGTGATCTGCCCTCGCCGTCAGGTCAACGGCAGCCGATACAGACCACCCGGCAGTGGCTCCACCAGACCGTCCGCGACCAGACCGTCCAGCGCCCGGGCGCGCTGCACCGGCTCGTGCCACACCCGGTCCAGGGCCGCCTGCGGGACGGGAGCGGGCGCCTCCCGCAGGACGGCCAGCAGCTTGCCGCGGACCTGACGGTCGGTACCGGCGTACGTCTGTCCGCGGCGCGGCGGACCGTCGTGCTCGGGCTTGCCCGCGAGTCGCCAGGCGCACTGCGCGGCGATCGGGCAGCGGTGGCAGTTCTCGTTGCGGGCCGTGCACACCAGCGCGCCGAGCTCCATGGACGCGGCGGCCCAGCGGGCGGCGCTCCGCTCGTCCGCGGGCAACAGCGCGCGGGCCAGCTTGCGTTCGGCGGCGGTGGTGGCGTTCGGCGGGTACTGCACACCGGTGACGGCCCGCGCGAAGACCCGGCGGACGTTGGTGTCCAGCACGGCGTGCCGCTGCCCGTACGCGAACGACGCCACGGCCGCGGCCGTGTACTCCCCGATACCCGGCAGCGCGAGCAGCTGCGCGTGGTCCGTCGGTACGTCACCGCCGTGCCGTTCCGTTATGGCGACCGCCGCTCCGTGCAGGCGCAGGGCGCGGCGCGGATAGCCGAGCCGGCCCCAGGCGCGCACGGCCTCGCCGGGGGCCTCCGCGGCCAGGTCGGCGGGGCGCGGCCAGCGGGCGAGCCACTGCTCGTAGACGGGAAGGACGCGGTTCACCGGCGTCTGCTGCAACATGAACTCGCTGACCATCACCCCCCACGGGCCGGCCTCGGGCCGCCGCCAGGGCAGGTCGCGGGCGTGCTCGTCGAACCAGTCGATGACGGGGGCGTGGAACGGCTCGCCGGGGGCGTCAGCGACAGGGCTGTTCACGGGGTGCGGGGACTTCGTGGGCACAGTCATGGCCTACCGATCCTGCCATGCGGGGACGGTCCCCCGGGCGTACCGCCACCCCTGGGAGCGACAGGACCTGACGATCGGCAGCAGCGCGGCCCCGACGGCCGCTTGTAGCGTCGGGCGGATGGAACGTCCTCACCTCTGGAGGGCCTGCCTCCTGTGGGCCGCCCTCGCGCTGCCCGCGCTCACCGCGGACCCCCTGGGGCTGAACGAGCCGCGCGCCTTCTGGCCGCAGCTCGCCGGTCTGGGCGTGCTCGCGGCGGCGGTCGCGTCGGCCCGACGGCAGCCCGCCGTGGCCTTCGGTTTGACGGCCGTACTGAGCCTGTTCGCCGCCCCCGCCCTGTTCACCGTCTCCTACGGCCCCGCCCTGGGCGTTCTCGCCCTGCTGCTCGGCCTGCGGTCGCCCCGGGTGCTCCCGGCGGCCGCGCTCTTCGCCGCCGTCGGCTGCGCCGGCACCGCGAAGGTCGCACTCGTCGGCGCCGACCCGGCGGCGCAGGGGGTGGTCCTGACGGGCACCCTGCTGTTCGGCTGCGTCTTCCCGTGGCTCGGCGGTCGCTACTGGCGGCAGAGCCGCGAACTGGCCCGGGCCGGCTGGACACGCGCCGCCCGCCTGGAGGACGAGCAGCGCGGGGCCGAGGAGCGGGCGCGGCTGCGCGAACGGGCCCGGATCGCCCAGGACATGCACGACTCGCTCGGCCACGAGCTGAGCCTGATCGCCCTGCGCGCTGGGGCCCTCCAGGTCGCCCCCGACCTGCCCGAGGGGCACCGGGCCGCCGTGGCCGACCTGCGCGCGGCCGCCGCCGACGCCACGGACCGGCTGCACCGGATCATCGGCGTCCTGCGCGAGGACGACGAGCCGGTGCCGCTGTCCCCGCCCGGCGAGAGCGTCGAGCGACTCGTCGCCCGCGCGGCCGAGTCGGGTCTGCCGGTGTGCTGGCAGCCGGCCGGGTCCGGTACGGCCGGACAGCCGGGCTCGGTCGCCGAACGCATCCTGCACCGGGTGGTGCGCGAGGCGCTGACCAACGCGGCCCGGCACGCGCCCGGCGCACCGGTGACCGTCGCGGCGGCGGGGGAGGCGGGCGGCACGACGGTCACCATCACCAACGGGCGGGCCGCGCAGCCCGGTTCCCCGTCCGTCGGCGGATCCGGCCTGCTCGGCCTGCGCGCGGCGGTCACCGGGTCCGGGGGTGACTTCGAGGCGGGCCCGCACGGCGACGGCTTCCGGGTCCGGGCGTACGTCCCCGAACAGCCGACGCCCGGGGCGGCGCGTACCGTCGCGCCCTCGGCCCCCTTCACCCGCGCCCGCCGCCGCGTCGCCGTCGCCATCGGTGCCGCCGCCTGCGCGGGCGTCGTGCTCGTCGGCGGGGCCTTCGCCTGGTACGCGTACACGGAGTCGCACTCGGTCCTGCAGCCCGCCGCGTACGCGAGGCTCGCGCCGGGCGCCACGGCCGCCGAGATCGCGCCGGTGCTGCCGGACCGCACCGCCCGCGACGCCCCCGTCGAACGCGCCCCCGCGCCCCCGAAGCACGCCGAGTGCCGCTACTACCGCGCGAGCGGCGAACTCCTCGTCTCCGTCGACCACTTCCGGCTGTGCTTCGACAGCGAAGGGCGCCTGGTCGCCAAGGACGTGATTCCCCGGGCAGGTCTGCAAGCCGGCACACCCGCCGACACACATGAGGAGTTCGCACGGTGATCCGCATCCTGCTGGCCGACGACGAGGCGATGGTCCGCGCGGGCGTGAAGGCGATCCTGGCCAGCGGTGGCGGGACCGAGGTCGTCGCCGAGGCGGGCGACGGGCGCGAGGCGGTCGAACTGGCCCGCGCGCATCGACCGGATGTGGCCCTGCTCGACATCCGCATGCCCCGCCTGGACGGACTCGCCGCGGCGGAAGAGATCGTGCGGACCGTCCCCGGCACGGCCGTCGCCATGCTCACCACCTTCTCCGAACAGGCTTACGTCGCCCGCGCACTCGGCGGCGGCGCCACCGGCTTCCTGCTCAAGTCCGGGGATCCCTACGAACTGATCGCGGGCGTACGGGCGGTGGCGGCCGGGGGCGCGTTCCTGTCGCCGAAGGTCGCCCGGTACGTCATCGACGGCCTCGGGGGCGGCGGTGGGCGCCTGGGACGCGAGACCGCCGCACGCGCGCGCGTGCAGGAGCTCAGCCCACGCGAGCGCGAGGTCCTCGGCCTCGTCGGCGCGGGCCTGTCCAACCCGGAGATCGCCGCCCGGCTGCACCTCGTCGAGGGCACGGTGAAGGCGTACGTGAGCTCGGTCCTCGACCGGCTCGGGGTGCGCAACCGGGTGCAGGCGGCGATCGTCGCGTACGAGGCGGGGCTGGTGGCGAAGTGAGGGTCAGCGGCGCGGGCCGTACGGCGCGGCGTGGGCGCGGGGTGAGCCCGGGCCGGTGAACCAGCGTGCGGCGGCGGGTGCCGTGGGTGCGCGCAGGGCCTCGGCCAGCCGCGCCGCCGGGCTGCTGCACAGCCGTACGACCGCGAACGCGACGGCCGCTCCGAGGGCCAGCCCCGCGGCCACGTCGTGCGGGTAGTGCACGCCGACGAAGACGCGGGAAGAGGCCATCAGGAGGGCGAGCGGGGCGGTCAGCCACAGGGCCGTGCGCCGGACCAGGGCCAGGGTGACTGCCGCGGCGCCCGCGATCGTGGCGTGGTTGCTGGGGAAGGACCAGTCGCCGGGCGGCGGGCAGGCGGCGAGGGAGGGAGCCGCGTCGGTGACCGCCCGGCACGGACGTTCCTCGGCGAAGCCGGATTTCAGCACCTCACTGCACAGATACGCCACAGCCGTGGCCAGAGGTGCAAGCGCCGCGATCGCGAACGCGTGGGGGGCGCCACGCCGGGCCCGCCACCACGCCGCAGCGAACAGGGCGGCGAAGAGCAGGATCCCGGCCTCCGTCCAGATCTCGACGGTGTGCTGTAACCACGTAGGGGTGTCCTGGGCGGCATCGGTGATGTCGCGGTAGAGCTCGGTGTCCTCGAAATCCATGGTCACGGACGGTAGGCGGCGGGCCGATACCGTCACAGCTTGCGATCGTCGGGTGCCGCACCTGACGAACGACAGGGGCGGAGCGGCCGGTTCCGGGATGATGATCCGGAAAAGTTGTCGACCCTGGCGGCGGGTGGGGCCAGCGAAGGCGCCGATCTCTCGTACAGTTTGCGCCGTGGGATCTCTGCGCAATCCGGTCGGGCCGCTTCCCTCCACCATCTACTGGCGACGGAGGGCCGTACTGCTGTCTGTGACGGCCTTGTTGGCGCTGCTGATCGTCTGGATCGTGTCCTCGGGCGGCGGAGGCGGCAACAACGGTGCCGACGGATCCAACGGCAAGAATCCCTCACCCTCGACGATCACGCCGGGGCCGTCCGGCTCCGGGCCCGCGATCAGCCAGGCGCCGGGCGGGCGGGACGATTCGAGCGGCGGTGACTCCAACGGATCCGGGTCGGACGGTGGCTCCGGTGACGGCTCGGGGAGCGGTTCCGGGTCGGCCGAGGGCGCCGGTTCCGGTTCCGGTGGCGCGGGTGGGTCGGCGGGCTCCGTCGGCGGTACGGGCGCCGGGGTCGGCAGCGGCGACACGCTCCCGGCGGGCTCCGCACTGCCCGACTGCACCGTCGGCGCCGTGAAGTTGAGCGTGCGCAGCCTGCACAACGCGTACGAGCCCGGTCAGACGCCCACGCTGCTGCTCACGGCGACGAACTCCTCCGCCGGCGACTGCAAGGTCGATCTCGGGCCGAGGAACGCGGTGGTGACGATCACTCAGGCCGGCAGCGAGGACGCGTACTGGTCCTCCGCCGACTGCCCCAAGGTCTCCGGCAGCCTGGTCTTCCGGGCGCCCGCCGGCGCCGCCATCACGTACACCGTGAAGTGGGACCGCAAGCCGAGTGCTTCGCGGTGCGCGACGCCTCCCGCGGGGTCGGCCGGGGCCGGGACGTATCTGGTGGAGGCGAAGACACCGGGGTTCGGTACGGCGCAGGCGTCCTTCGTGCTGGAAGCCGACTAGACCTGCTGGGCCGCGCGGCCGGGGCGCGGTGCGTCTGCCCGGCCGGGCCGCCCGACCGGGCGGAGTGAACCTGCTGGGCGGCGCGGCTGGGCGGGCTAGACGTACCGCTCCAGGATCGACGACTCCGCCAGCCGGGAAAGACCCTCGCGCACGCTCCGCGCCCGCGCCTCGCCGACACCGTCCACCGTCTGCAGGTCGTCCACGCTCGCGGCGAGCAGCTTCTGCAGGCCGCCGAAGTGCTCCACCAGCCGGTCGATGATCGCGCCCGGGAGCCTCGGTACCTTCGCCAGCAGTCGGAAGCCCCGCGGCGACACCGCCGAGTCCAGTGCCTCCGGAGATCCGGTGTAGCCCAGTGCCCGCGCCACCGTGGTCAGTTCGAGCAGTTCGGCGTGGCTGAGGGCGTCGAGTTCGTACAGCGCCTCCTCGACCGTGCGGGAGCGTTTCGCGGTGGGTTCCGGGACGTAGTCGCGGACGACCAGTTCGCGATCGGGCTCGACGCCGGCGATCAACTCGTCGAGCTGGAGGGTCAGAAGACGCCCGTCCGTGCCGAGCTCGACCACGTACTCGGCGATCTCGGTGGCGATGCGGCGGACCATCTCCAGACGCTGGGCCACGGCCGAGACGTCCCGGACGGTCACCAGGTCCTCGATCTCCAGCGCGGACAGAGTGCCCGCGACCTCGTCGAGGCGGAGCTTGTAGCGCTCCAGGGTCGCCAGGGCCTGGTTGGCGCGGGACAGGATCGCCGCCGAGTCCTCCAGGACGCGGCGCTGGCCGTCGACGTACAGGGCGATGAGCCGCATCGACTGGGAGACCGAGACGACCGGGAAGCCGACCTGCTTGCTCACGCGGTCCGCAGTGCGGTGCCGGGTGCCCGTCTCCTCGGTGGGGATCGTCGGGTCGGGGAGCAGCTGGACGCCCGCCCGGAGGATCTTCGACAGGTCGGAGGACAGCACGATGCCGCCGTCGAGCTTGCACAGCTCCCGCAGGCGCGTCGCCGTGAACTCGACATCCAGGACGAAACCGCCCGTACACATCGATTCGACGGTCTTGTCGGAGCCGAGCACCATGAGACCGCCGGTGTTGCCGCGCAGGACCCGCTCAAGGCCGTCGCGCAGGGGAGTGCCGGGAGCCACAGCGCTCAGTGAGGCGCGCATGAGGCCATCGGCACCGGAACTCCCGCCGGACTTTCCGGGAGCTGCTGCCCGGTCGTTGGCTGCCACTGCACTCCTCCGGTCGCAGGTTCTGAGGCGCTCCCGTTTCGCACACTTGGTTCGTACGGACGGGCGAGACCTGGGCAAAGTCTACCGGCGGTCCTCCTCGTCCCGTGGGGCCTCTCGCCGACGCGAGCGCGGAAGGACCCTCAGGGCGTCCCCTATGTCCGCTACCTCCAGGACCTTCATGCCGGGCGGGATCTTGCCCGGATCGCCCGGAACGAGCGCGTGCGTGAAGCCCAGACGGTGTGCTTCGGAGAGCCGGCGCTGCACGCCCGTGACCCGTCTGACCTCGCCCGCAAGGCCGACTTCGCCGATCGCGACGAGGTTCTTGGGCAGGGGGGTGTCGCTGGCCGCGGACGCCAGGGCGAGGGCGATGGCGAGGTCCGCGGCGGGCTCCGACAACTTCACACCGCCGACCGTCGCGGAGTAGATGTCTCTCTTGCCCAGGGCGCTGATCCGGCCGCGCTGTTCCAGGACGGCCAGCATCATCGAGACGCGGGAGGTCTCCAGGCCGGAGGTGGTCCGCCTGGGGGAGGGGATCTGGGAGTCGACGGTGAGTGCCTGGACCTCGGCGACCAGGGGCCGGCGGCCCTCCAGGGTGACGGTCAGGCAGGTGCCGGGCACCGGCTCGGCCCGGCGGGTCAGGAACAGTCCGCTCGGGTCGGCGAGGCCGGTGATGCCCTCGTCGTGCAGCTCGAAGCAGCCGACCTCGTCCGTGGTGCCGTAGCGGTTCTTGACGCCTCGCACCAGACGCAGGCGCGCGTGCCGGTCGCCCTCGAAACTCAGCACCACGTCCACGAGGTGCTCCAGCAGGCGCGGGCCGGCGATGGCGCCGTCCTTGGTGACATGTCCCACAAGGAGCGTGGCCATGCCGCGCTCCTTGGAGACGCGGATCAGGGCGCCCGCCACCTCGCGCACCTGGGACATGCCGCCGGGGGCGCCGTCGATCTCCGGGGAGGCGATGGTCTGCACGGAGTCGAGGATCAGCAGGGACGGCTTCACCGCGTCCAAGTGGCCGAGCACAGCGGACAGATCGGTCTCGGCCGCGAGGTACAGGTGGTCGTCGATCGCCTTGATGCGGTCGGCGCGCAGCCGGACCTGGCTCGCCGACTCCTCGCCGGTCACATAGAGGGTGCGGTGCTCGTCGCTCGCCGACTTGGCCGCCACGTCGAGGAGCAGCGTGGACTTGCCGACACCGGGCTCGCCCGCGACCAGGACCACCGCGCCGGGCACCAGACCGCCGCCGAGCACCCGGTCCAGCTCGGGCACGCCGGTGGAGCGGGCGGTGGCCTGCCGGCCGTCGACCTGGCCGATGGGCACGGCGGAGGTGGTGACGCGGCCCGGGGCCGTCGTACGGACCGCGGGCGTGCCGTACTCCTCGACCGTCCCCCAGGCCTGGCACTCGGGGCAGCGGCCGAGCCATTTGGCCGTCTGCCAGCCGCACTCGGTGCAGCGGTAGGACGGGCGCTCCTTGGCGGACTTCGTACGGGCAGCCATGGACGAACCGTAACCGCCGCCACTGACAGCGCGGGCGGCAGCCGCCCAAGGCGCCCCGGGCGGCCCGCTCCCCGGCCGCGTGAACCTGCCGGAATCGGCCACTCCGCTCGGGAACGAGCCGCGGAACGAGACGTTCCTGTCCCCTATTGAGGGATCGTTTCACCCGTACGGATTAAAAGTGCTCAAGGGTACCGAAGGGGCCAACTCCGGCCCCCTACGGTCCACGGGTGATGAGCAGCAGTCCGGAGACCTCGACCCGCACCACCGGCGCACACCGGTCGCACCGGGAGGCACGCGACGGCGCGGCGGCGCGCACGCCGTCGCACCGCCCGCCCGCGCGCTACGAGCCCTACCTCGACGGCCTGTTCACCTACTGCCTGTCCGTGCTGTGCGACCACGACACCGCGACCGCCGCCCTGGGCGACGTCCTCGCGCTCGCCGACAAGCGCCGCGGCCCGGACGCGGCCGGCGACCGCCGGGCCTGGCTGTACGCGCTGGCCCGCTGGGCCTGTCTGCGCAAGCTGTCCGAGGCCAAGCAGAAACGTCATGGCACGCACGCGGCGGGACGCGCCGGCGCCGAGCGCCGCCCGCCCGCCACCCCGCCGGTCTCCGACGGGACGCAGGAGCAGCGCCGGCGCGAACTGGCCCTGCTCGCCTGGCCGGAGGCCGCGGGCACCACCCCGGAGCAGCGCGAGGCGCTCGAACTCGCGGTTCGCCACCATCTCGCCGCCCAGGAGGTCGCCGCCGTCCTCGGCATGGACCTGGCCGCCGCCCGCGAACTGCTCGCCTCCGCCGCCTGCGAGGTCGAGCGCACGCGCGCGGCCCTCGCCGTCGTCGAGACCGGCGGCTGCCCGGGCGTGGCCCGGCTCACCGGCGACAACCAGCTGGTGCTCAGCGCCGCCGTGCGCCGCGAGCTGGTCCGGCACGTCGACGACTGCCCGCGCTGCCGTCGTACGGCCGAGCGCGCGGTCCCCGGCCGCTGGCCCGGCGCCGCCGTCACCCCTGCCGAGCTGCCCGTCCTGGAGGCCCCCCGCGCGACCCTGCACATGGTCCTGGCGCACCTTCCGCGCGCGCGGGGCGCCGCCGCGCCCCGCTTCGACCGGCGTGGCTTCCCGATGGACCCCAAGGACCGGGCCGCCCGAAGGGACCGGCTACGCGCGCGTGCCGTCACGACGACCGTCGTCGCCACCGTCGTGGCCGCCCCCGTGCTCGCCCTCTGGGCCGCCTACCGAGGCGCTCCCACGGGCGAGGGACCGGGCGGCGGCATCGCCAGCGCCGGCGAGGCGCACGGCCCGGACAGCCTCGACGGAGAGTCGGCGACCGGCGGCTACGAGAACGCCGGCAACGCCAGCACCCGACCCGGCGGCCGCTTCACCGACGGTGACAAGCCCGACGTGTCCGTGGAGGTCATCAGCGTCGTGGGCGTGGGCAAGAAGGGCGCCGGGCACCTGGAGGTGGTCGCCGACAACAGCGGCGACACCACGCTGGTCACCCTCACCGCGACCGGCTCCGCGCCGGTGCGCTGGTCCGCGGCCACCCGAGCCTCCTGGCTCTACCTCAGCCAGTCGGCGGGAACGCTCGCACCGGGCGAATCGTTGACGATCAAGGTGTACGTCGACCATCTGCGCGAGCCGTCGGGGTACTGGAGCGCGCGCGTGGCCATCGCACCGGCCGGTGCAGTCGTCGCCATCGAGGGTTACGGCACCGCACCCGGCCCCTCCGGCCCCGATCCCGACCCGGGACACGGCCACGACCCCGGTCCCGGCCATCCCAGCGACCCGCCCCCCTCCGAGCCCGACCCGACCCCGACGAACCCGGCCCCCTCGGACCCCGCCCCGAGCGACCCGCCCGCGTCACCCGGCCCGCAGCCCACGCCCACCGACTCCCCCTCGACCGGCCCCGGGGATCCGACACCACCGCCCGGCGGCGGCGACCCGAGCCCGGCCACGTCGTAGGCCGTACGGGTCTCGAGCCGTGTCAGCCGACAGGGTCCGCCGGATGCGGTGCCAGCAGCGGCAGCTGCGCGGCCAGTCGCTCCTCGCACAGCTCGACCAGGCGGTCGTAGCCCGCCTTGCCCATCAGCTCGACCAGCTCGGGCCGGTAGGAGACGTACACCGGGTCGCCCGCGCCGTGCGCCGAGGTCGCCGACGTGCACCACCAGTGCAGGTCGTGGCCGCCCGGGCCCCAGCCCCGGCGGTCGTACTCGCCGATCGACACCTGGAGCACGCGCGTGTCGTCGGGCCGGTCGATCCACTCGTACGTCCGCCGCACCGGCAGCTGCCAGCAGACGTCCGGCTTGGTCTCCAGCGGCTCGCGGCCCTCCTTCAGGGCGAGGATGTGCAGCGAGCAGCCCGCGCCGCCGGCGAACCCCGGCCGGTTCTGGAAGATGCAGGAGCCCTGGTGGGGGCGGGTCTGGCGGTCGCCGTCCTCGTCCTCGGAGATCCAGCCGTTGCGTGTGCCCTCGTCGTGGTACTGCCAGGTCTCCGGCGTGAGCCTGGCCACATGTTCGGCGACCCGCTTCTCGTCGTCCTCGTCGGAGAAGTGGGCACCCAAGGTGCAGCACCCGTCGTCCGCGCGGCCCGCCTGGATGCCCTGACAGCCACTGCCGAAGATGCAGTTCCAACGGGAGGTCAGCCATGTCAGATCGCAGCGGAAGACCTGCTCGTCGTCCGCCGGATCAGGGAATTCCACCCATGCGCGCGCGAAGTCGAGCCCCTTCTCGTCGCCTGCCGGGGCCTGCTTCGACTTCTTCGGTGCTTTCGCCTGCGAAGAACCCTTGGCTGTTTTGGCCGTCTTGTCGGTCTTCGCCTTTTTCGTCTTTGGCACCTGTCCAGGGTAAGTCGCCCGAGGCCGGTCCAGGGCCAGCCACATGGACGGCTTCAAGCGCGGCTCCGGCAACAGCGCCCGCCTCGGCTGGCAGTAGCGTGCCCTACATGAGACTCGGAGTCCTCGACGTGGGATCCAACACGGTGCATCTGCTGGTGGTGGACGCGCACCCCGGCGCGCACCCGCTTCCGGCCCACTCGCACAAGGCGGAGCTGCGCCTTGCCCAACTCCTCGACGGGGACGGAGCGATCGGCCCCGAAGGCGTCGACAAGCTCATAGGGGTCGTCCACGAGGCCCTCCAGGCCGCCGAGGACAAGGGCGTCGAGGACCTGCTGCCGTTCGCCACCTCCGCGGTGCGCGAGGCCAGCAACGCCGACGACGTCCTCGCGCGCGTGCAGGACGAAACCGGCGTGGAACTCCAGGTCCTCAGTGGAGCCGAGGAGGCCCGGCTCACCTTCCTCGCCGCGCGCCGCTGGTTCGGCTGGTCCGTGGGCAAGCTCCTCGTCCTCGACATCGGCGGCGGCTCCCTGGAGATCGCGTACGGCATGGACGAGGAACCCGACGCCGCCGTCTCCCTACCCCTCGGCGCGGGCCGCCTCACCGCGGGCTGGCTTCCCGGCGACCCCCCGGACGCCGAGGCGATACGGGCCCTGCGACGCCACGTCCGCGCCCAGATCGCCCGCACCGTCGGCGAGTTCACCCGCCTCGGCGCCCCCCACCACGTCGTCGCCACGTCCAAGACCTTCAAGCAGCTGGCCCGCCTCGCCGGTGCCGCCCGCTCCACGGAGGGCCTGTACGTCCAGCGCGAACTGAAGCGCGAGTCCCTGGAGGCCTGGGTCCCCCGGCTCGCCGGCATGACGACCGCCGAGCGGGCCGACCTCCCCGGAGTCTCCGAGGGCCGCGCGAACCAGCTCCTCGCGGGCGCGCTGGTGGCGGAGGGGGCGATGGACCTGTTCGGTGTGGAGAGCGTGGAGATCTGTCCGTGGGCGCTGCGGGAGGGCGTGATCCTGCGGCGGCTGGATCACATGGGGTCCGTGTAGCGCCCCTTGGGGCTCGGGGCGACCCGGCGTTCCTTGGGGCTCGGGGCTGTATCGACCCGGCGTCCCTTGAGGCGCGGGGCTGTATCGGACCAGTCCCGCTTGAGGCGCGGGGTCGTATCGGGCCAGTCCCGCTTGAGGCGCGGGGCCGTACCGACCGGCGGCCGCGCCGCGGGGTGCGACGAGCCACGCGGTGCGCGACAGCGACCACGAACCCGCACCCGCCGTATGGCGAACGCCACAACGGCGAAGAGCCACCCCGCACCCACCCGACCGCACCCCGTAATCTGTCCCCCATGGCAGAGCCAGTCGTACGCGTTCCGGATGCGAAGGTCGCCCTGTCCACGGCCTCCGTCTACCCGGAGTCGACGGCGACCGCCTTCGAGATCGCCGCGCGCCTCGGGTACGACGGCGTCGAGGTCATGGTGTGGACCGACCCCGTCAGCCAGGACATCGAGGCGCTGCGCAGACTCAGCGACTACCACCGGATCCCGATCCTGGCGGTGCACGCCCCCTGTCTGCTCATCACCCAGCGCGTGTGGTCCACCGACCCGTGGACCAAACTCCAGCGCGCCCAGGCGGCCGCCGAGAAGCTCGGCGCGAGCACCGTCGTCGTGCACCCGCCGTTCCGCTGGCAGCGCCAGTACGCTCGTGACTTCGTCACCGGGATCTGGCGCATGGCGAACGAGACGGACGTACGGTTCGCCGTCGAGAACATGTACCCCTGGCGCTACCGCGACCGCGAGATGCTCGCCTACGCGCCCGACTGGGACGTGACGAAGGAGGACTACCGTCACTTCACGATCGACCTCAGTCACGCGGCGACGGCCCGTTCCGACGCCCTCCAGATGATCGACCGCATGGGCGACCGGCTCGGCCACGTCCACCTCGCGGACGGCCGGGGCTCCGCCAAGGACGAGCACCTCGTCCCGGGCCGCGGCACCCAGCCCTGCGCCGAGGTGCTGGACCGTCTCGCCCTGACCGGCTTCGACGGCCATGTCGTCATCGAGGTCAACACCCGGCGGGCCATGTCCAGCGCCGAACGTGACGCCGACCTCGCCGAGGCCCTGGCCTTCACGCGCCTGCACCTGGCCTCGGCGGCGAAGGTCCCCCGGCGGTGAACGACGTCACCGCCCGCAAGCGGGGCCGCCCCCGTCGTACGGAAGCGGCCGGCACCCGCGACCGCATCCTGACCGTGGCCCGCGAGGAGTTCTCCGAGCGGGGCTACGAGAAGACCTCCGTGCGCGGCATCGCGAAGGCGGCCGGGGTCGACTCGGCCCTGGTCCACCACTACTTCGGCACCAAGGAGCAGGTCTTCGAGGCGGCCGTCGAGGTCGCCCTCGCCCCTGTTCTCACGGCCCGCGACATGGTCTTCGACGGCACGCTCGACGCCGTCGGGGAGCGCTTGACCCGCGTGTTCTTCGGTCTCTGGGAGGCCCCGGTCACCAGGATCCCGCTCCTGGCGATCGTCCGGTCGGCGGTGAACAACGACACCGCGGCCACCGTCTTCCGCCGGCTGGTCTCCACGCAGCTGGTGTCCCGTATCGCGGGCGAGGTCGGCGCCCCCGACGCGGAACTGCGCGCCGAGCTGGCGGCCGCGCAGCTGGTCGGCATCGCCATGCTGCGGTACGTGATCAAGGTGGAGCCGCTGGCGTCGGCGGACGTCGAGGGGATCATCGCGCGGGTGGCGCCGGTGGTGCAGGGGCACCTGACCGGTCCGCGGGAAGTGTGAGACGCGCATCCCGCATTCCGGACAACCTGTCCGCCCCCTGGATGACCGGCGTACGCTCGTTATCAGTCAGAAGTCTCTGATCGCAGTCCCCGCAGTCCCTGAAGGAGCGAGCGACGATGCCCGAGCTGAGGTCCCGCACAGTCACCCACGGCCGCAACATGGCGGGCGCACGCGCCCTTATGCGCGCCTCCGGTGTACCCGGTGCGGACATCGGCCGCAAGCCGATCATCGCGGTCGCGAACAGCTTCACGGAGTTCGTCCCCGGCCACACCCACCTGCAGCCGGTCGGCCGGATCGTCAGCGAGGCGATCGTCGCCGCCGGCGGCATCCCGCGCGAGTTCAACACCATCGCCGTGGACGACGGCATCGCGATGGGGCACGGAGGGATGCTCTACAGCCTCCCCTCCCGCGACCTGATCGCGGACAGCGTGGAGTACATGGTCGAGGCGCACTGCGCCGACGCCATGGTCTGCATCTCCAACTGCGACAAGATCACGCCGGGCATGCTGAACGCCGCGCTGCGGCTGAACATCCCGACGGTCTTCGTCTCCGGCGGCCCGATGGAGTCCGGCCGCGCGACCCTGGTCGACGGCACGGTCCGCACGCTCGACCTGGTCGACGCGATCTCCGACGCGGTGAACGACAAGATCTCGGACGAGGACATCCTCCGTATCGAGGAGAACGCCTGCCCCACCTGCGGCAGCTGTTCCGGCATGTTCACCGCCAACTCCATGAACTGCCTGACCGAGGCGATCGGCCTGTCCCTGCCGGGCAACGGCTCGGTCCTGGCCACCCACACCGCCCGCAAGCAGCTGTACGTCGACGCCGCGCGCACGGTCATGGACATCACGCGGCGTTACTACGAGCAGGACGACGAGACGGTCCTGCCCCGCAACATCGCCACCCTCGAGGCCTTCGAGAACGCGATGGCCCTGGACATCGCCATGGGCGGCTCGACCAACACGATCCTGCACCTGCTGGCGGCGGCCCAGGAAGCGGGCGTCCCCTTCGGCCTGGAGGAGATCAACGAGGTCTCGCGCCGCGTGCCCTGCCTCGCCAAGGTCGCCCCGAACGTCGCGAAGAACCGCACGTACTACATGGAGGACGTGCACCGCGCCGGCGGCATCCCCGCCCTCCTCGGCGAACTGCACCGCGCGGGCCTGCTCAACGAGGGCGTGCACTCCGTCCACAGCCCGTCCCTGTCGGACTGGCTCAAGACGTGGGACGTCCGCGCCGGCTCGCCGTCCCCCGAGGCCCTGGAACTGTGGCACGCGGCGCCCGGCTGCGTCCGCTCCGCCGAGGCCTTCTCCCAGTCCGAGCGCTGGGAGGCGCTGGACGAGGACGCCGAGGGCGGCTGCATCCGCTCCGCCGAACACGCGTACTCCAAGGACGGCGGCCTCGCGGTCCTCCGGGGCAACCTCGCTGTCGACGGCTGCGTGGTGAAGACGGCCGGCGTCGACGAGTCGATCTGGACGTTCGAGGGCCCCGCGGTGGTCTGCGAGTCGCAGGAAGAAGCCGTGGAGAAGATCCTCAACAAGCAGGTGACGGACGGCGACGTCGTCGTCATCCGCTACGAGGGCCCCAAGGGCGGCCCCGGCATGCAGGAGATGCTCTACCCGACCTCCTTCCTCAAGGGCCGCGGCCTCGGCAAGACCTGCGCCCTGATCACCGACGGCCGCTTCTCCGGCGGCACCTCGGGCCTGTCCATCGGCCACGCCTCCCCGGAGGCGGCGTCCGGCGGCACGATCGCCCTCGTCGAGAACGGCGACCGCATCCGCATCGACATCCCGAACCGCACGATCGAGCTGCTGGTCGACGAGACCGAGCTGGCCCGCCGTGAGCAGGCCCTGGGCGGCGTCTACGCCCCCAAGAACCGCGAGCGCAAGGTGTCGGCCGCGCTGCGTGCCTACGCGGCGATGGCCACCAGTGCGGACAAGGGCGCGGTGCGCGACGTGAGCATGCTGGGCTGAGTGTTCGTCTTCAGGGGCCGTCTCCTCGGAGGCGGCCCCTCCCTTCTTTGATCCGTCAGGCTTCGACCCGTCAGGCTTTGATCCGTCAGGCTTCGACCCGTCAGGCTTTGATCCGTCAGGCTTCGACCGGTCAGGCTTTGACCAGTCAGAATTTGATCCACCGGGCCTCGGTCTACCAGGCGGCCGGATGGTTCGCGGCGACGGCGAAGACCGTGCCGTCGGGGGCGCTCGCGTAGACGTGGCCGTCGGCGGTCACGGGGGTGGGTAGCGCGCCGGCGATCCGGTCCGCGTGGGTGTCGAGCCGCGGAGGCGTCTGCCCGAGAAGCCCGCCGTCCGCGGCGTCCACCGCGAGCAGCCGCCCGTCGGGCGCGGTGACGTACACGTGCCGTCCGTCGGCGACCGGCGCGGAACCCCGGCTCACGCCCGTTTCCAGGCTCCACCGCTGCTTCTGGGCGGCCATGTCGACGGCCACCAGCGACCCGCCGACCCCCATGAGGTACACGAGGTTCCCGCGTACGGTGCCCTGCGCCCGTTCCAGCGGTACGGCCAGAGGCACCCGCCGCGAGGTCCCGTCCTCCGGGCTGTAGCGGACCACGCCACTCGCGTCCCCGTAGACCAGGTCGACGGCGACGAGGAAGACCGATCCGCCCGAGGTGCCGACGAGTTCCAGCGACCCCTTCAGCCGCTTGTCCCACCGCACGTCACCCGTGTCCGGGTCGACGGCGGTGACGCGCGTGCTCGTCCCGTCGTCGGACGCACTCGTGACGTACGCCAGCGGATCTCCGGCGAAGGAGACGAAGTACGGCGCCTGATGCCCGGGGATCCGGCGGTTCCACTTCGTGTCGCCCGAAGCGCCGTCCACACCGGTGACCGTGCCGTCGGCGCCGGTGAGCAGGAGCATGCCGCCCACGGGCTCCAGCCCGCTGTACGCGGGCATGGTCCGCTGCCAACGCGCCTTGCCCGAACCCGGATCGAGCGCCGTCAGGCGCCGGCCCCGGTCCAGCGCGGGCTGGACGAGTCCACCCGACACGACGGGCCGCCCCTCGCGCGCCTCGGCGACGGCACGCCGCCACAACAGGCGGCCGTCGGACGGATCGACGGCGAAGACCAGACCGTTCTGCCCACACAGCAACTTCCCCGCCCGGTACGTGCATTGGGGTGTGCCCTTGCCGGGCGCCGCCGTCTCCCACGGGCTGAACGCGGTCGACGTGGGCCGTGGCGTGCTGCTGCTCCGCGCCGCCGCGTCGTTGCCGTCGAGCAGCTGGACCGAGGTCAGGGCGACGATCGCGGCGAGACCCAACGCCCCGGCTCCCAGCGCCGCCCACCTGCCCCGGCGTCTCGCGGGCCGCGGTGCCGGCTTCTCCACGCGTGGCTCCGGCGCCGGCGGGCTCTCCGTCCGCTGCGCCGGTATGAACGTCTGCGTGTCGTACGACGCCGCCACCGACCGCAGTTCCCGCATCAACTCGTCGGGCGTGGGCCGGTCCTCCGGCTCCTTGGCGAGACACCGCAGCACGAGCGGCGCCAGAGTCTCCGGCACACCGGTCAGGTCCGGCTCGTCATGGACGACCTGGTAGGCGACGACATACGGGCTGTCGGAGTCGAACGGCCCGCGCCCCGTGGCCGCGTGCACCATCACGGACCCGAGCGCGAAGAGGTCGGCGGCGGGCCCGACCTCCCGCGGCCGGCGGAACTGCTCGGGCGCCATGAACGGCGGCGTCCCGATCAGTTTCCCGGTCTCCGTCCGCAGTTCGCTGTCCTTTGGCCGGGAAATGCCGAAGTCGATGACCTTCGGACCGTCCTCGGCGAGCAGCACGTTGCTCGGCTTGAGATCCCGGTGCACCACGCCGACCCGGTGGATGTCACGCAGCGCCTCGGCCAGCCCGGCCATCAGCCGACGCAACTGGGCAGGGCTCATGGCCCCGTTCCGCTTCACGTGCTCGGACAGGGTGGGCCCCGGGATGAACAAGGTGGCCATCCAGGGGCGCTCGGCCTCCGAGTCGGCATCGACGACGGACGCGGTGAAAGCCCCGCTGACCTTCCGCGCGGCCGCCACCTCCTGCCGGAACCGCCCTCTGAACTCGGGGTCCTTGGCGAACTCGGCGTGGACGACCTTCACCGCGAGCTTCATCCCCGAGGTGCTCCGCGCGAGGTGCACGATGCCCATGCCGCCAGAGCCCAGACACGACTCCAGGCGGTAGTGGCCGGCGTACTCGGGAAGTTCCGCTTCCGCGCCCGCCCCCGTGTTGCGCTGTGGCGCCATGCGACCACCCCCGTGCTGTCCGTTCGCGCGCGCGACGCACGGAGCCTAGTCGATGACTCGTGCGAGACAGAGGCGGCTTGCTAGCTTCTCCGTGCGAGTCGCGAACGTGTGTTTCGTGGCGCGTTTCCAGGGAATCAACGGGGCCCCATGGCAGTCATGGGGTCGAACGGGGGAGGTCTTTTCATGTCTGTCGACGGCATCGAAGTGGCAGAGGGCGGGGAGGCGGCGGAAGCCGTCACCATGGCGGCGGCCACGACCACGGCGGCGGCCACGACCACGGCGCTGCGCTACTACTCGGTCGCCCCGGGCGTCCGCCTGAACGTCCGCAGCGGTCCCGGCACCAACTACACCGTCGTCCGTGTCCTGGCCGAGGGAGCCAAGGTCCCGATCTTCTGCCAGTCCCCGGGCACGACGGTCTCGGGCCCCTACGGCACCACGAACATCTGGGACAACATCGACAACGGCCAGTACGTCTCGGACTCCTATGTGAACACCGGCAGCGACGGCTACATCCGACCGCGTTGCTCCTGATCCCACCGGGGTGACGACGGCCGCGGCGCCTGCCGCCGCGGCCGTGCCCGCCCCACCGGAGCCCGCGGCCGACCCGGAGCCATAATCAACGGGTGAGCGACGAACAAGGCACCCCGTCCGCGGGCTCCCCGGGCACTCCCCGCCCCGAACCCCTCCGCCTCTTCGGCACCACCTGGGTCGGCCACGACAACGGCTACGCCCTCCGCCGCATCGCCGCCTCCATCGGCTCCCTGGCCGCCGCGACCGTCTCCTGCCTGGTCCTCCGCTTCGCCTACGAAGGCCTCCAGCTCGCCGACACCGGCAGCTTCGTGACCGTCCTCGTCGTCGCGATGTTCGCCATCTGCAGCGCCCTCGCCTTCCGCCACACCTGGGACGGCTTCGCCAGGCGCCCCGACCTCGACCGCCAGGCCTCCCTCCGCGGCCTCCTGGCCATCGGCTTCGTCGGCTCCCTCCTCGCCTACTTCTTCCGCTCCCTCACCGAGGCCCCCGGCGAGAAACTCCACCGCGAGGAGTACGAGACGGCCCTGAAGAAACACGAGAAGCGCACGACCCGCCGCCCCGGCAACCCCTCGAAGAAGCGCCGCCGCAACTAGGCCGGGTCCTTCGGATCAGCCGACGCAGAGAGAGCCGAGACCGCGGCTCGGGATGCCCCGGCGACGGCGTGCCGGCCCCTGCCCCCGGCGTCTCGCGCGAACTCCCGCCCATGCCTGAGCGTCGCCCCCTCTCACCGAAAACTCACCGCACCCCGCCCCCACGGTCGGCCACCATGGCCTCATGACGGCTTCCTCCCGCACCAGCCGAGCCCAGTCCTTCAACGCTGCCGCAGCCCAGTACGCCGCCAACCGTCCCTCGTACCCGCCCGCCCTCTTCGACGCGATGGAAGACCTGGCAGGCCGCCCCCTCACCGGCGCCCGCGTCGCCGACATCGGGGCAGGCACCGGTATCGCGACCGCCCTCCTGCACGCCCGAGGCGCAGACGTGGTCGCCGTGGAGCCCGGCGACGGCATGGCGGCCCAGTTCCGCCGTGCCCACCCCGGCATCCCGATCATCCGGGGCGACGGCAACACCCTCCCCCTGGTCAGCTCCTCCGCCGACTTCCTCACCTACGCCCAGGCCTGGCACTGGACCGACCCCGCCCTGGCCGTCCCGGAAGCCATACGTGTCCTGCGTCCGGGCGGCGCGCTCGCCCTGTGGTGGAACACCGACGCCCTCGACGTGCCGTGGATCGCCGAGGCCGCGGACCGCACCGACCGCTACTTCGGCGTGAACGTCCCCGCCGAGAAGAGGGCGGTCAACGCACAGGTCGTCGACCCCACCGGCCGCCTCGACTTCGCCCGCCGCGAGGTCCGCTGGAGCCGCCGCGTCCCCATCGACACCCATCTCGCCAACCTCGGCAGTCACTCGGTCCTCCTGGTCCAGAGCGAGGAGACGAGCGCGGCCTTCCTCGCCGAGGAGCGGAACCACCTGGCGAAGGTCTTCCCGGACGGGATCGTCGAGGAGATCTACGACGTGATCCTGCTCCTGGCCACGAACCCCTGACCCCACCACCCCACACCACGGCCCTCAGCGCGGCCGCCCCCTCGAAGGCACCGCAACCAGACCTACGACACCTCCTTCCCGCTTCCCACCGGCTCCTCCCCGCGCCCGGCGGCCCACCCCTCCAGGGCCGCCGCGCACGCGTGGTCCAGGTGCCGCAGCCCGCCCAACTCCAGCCGCACCTCCCGATCCCGCGGCAACGCCTCCAACGCGTCGAGCAGCTTCGGCAACCGCAGGAACGTCGCATGCCCCTGCACCCGTACGACGATCCCGGCCTCGCCCCGGTCCTCGGTCTCCACGTGCACATGGCTGATGTCCCACGCCGTCTTCACCACGGCCAGCGCCAGCCCCACCAGCACCCCCTCGAACAGATTCCCGACCATGATCGCCACAGCCGTCACCGCCAGCACGGCCGCCTCTCCTGGATGCCCGCGCCACAACATCCGCACGTCCCGCACCGGCACCAGCCTGCATCCCGCGAGCACCAACAGCCCGGCAAGCGCGGCCACCGGAATCACCCCCAGCACCCCGGGCAACAGCACGGTGAACACCAGCAGCCAGACCCCGTGCAGCACCCGGGAGGCCCGCGTCCGCGCCCCCGCGTGCACGTTCGCCGCACTCCGCACGATCACCGCGGTCAGCGGCAGCGCCCCCAGCACCCCGCACACGGTGTTTCCCGCCCCCTGCGCGATCAACTCCCGGTCATAGTCCGTCCGAGCCCCCGACTGCAGCCGGTCCACGGCCGCCGCGCTGAACAACGACTCCGCGGACGCGATCAACGCGAACGCGACGACCGTCCCGATCACCCCCACTTCCAGCAGCCGCCCGAAATCCGCCCCTTCCGGCACCCGCACGGCATCGACCAGCCCCCGCACCTCGACCCGCCGCACCTCCAGGTCGAACACCCCGGTCACCAGGGCCGCCAGCGCCACCGCCACCAGCGGTGCGGGCAGCACCCGCGCCCCCGGTCGCCACCGCGGCCACAGGAGCAGCACGGCCATAGTGGCGGCCCCCACTGACAACGCCACCGGATTCACCCGCCCCGGCAGCGACACCAGCCCGGCAAGCCTCCCGAGCCCGCTCTCCGGGGCCGAAGCGTCACCCAGCGCGTAGACCTGAGCGGCGACCAGCACGAGCCCGATCCCGGCGAGCATCCCCTGCACGACGGCCGCGGACACGGCCCGGAACCACCGCCCGAGGCGCAGCACGCCGAGCCCGACCTGCACCAGCCCGGCCCCCAGCACCAGCACCCCGAGCACTTCGAGGCCATACCTCTGAACGGCCTCGTACACGAGCACGGTCAACCCGGCCGCCGGCCCGCTCACCTGCAGACGACTGCCGGGCAACGCCCCGGCGACCAGCCCGCCGACGATCCCCGTGACCAGTCCCAGCTCGGCAGGCACACCGGAGGCGATGGCGATCCCCACGCACAAGGGCAACGCCACGAGAAACACCACGACGGACGCGAAGAGATCGGCCTTGCCTACGCCACGGAGCGTCACGACAGCACCTCCGCTGATCAGCGGCAGAAGAAGGGGAGACGGAGATGCGCGGGCCGCCGGACCGGGAGGAGGGCGCGGCCGACGTAGCTGCTCGGCATATGACCTCGCACTGAAACCCATTGTCGGGACGCCGAGTTGATCGCGCACCCGCTTCCCGTGGTCATCCGGTGCATCCAAGGGCGCGCGACCGGATCCGCCTGCCCCCGCTCGCGCCCCCGCGCGCCTGCGCCACCCCATGCACCGGCCCGCACCCCACTTGACGGCTCGCCGCCCGCAAGAGGAATATTCATCGCATGATGAATATAAATCCCGACCCACCAGGCGGGGGAACGACCTCCGCAGGCGACACCCCGTCCGTCAGCGCCGACACCCCATCGGTGAACGCCGGCGCACCGGCCGTCCGCGCCGAGGACCTCACCGTCGTACGAGGCCCCCGCACCGTCCTGCGCGGCCTCGACTTCACCGTCCCGCGCGGCCAGATCACCGGACTGCTGGGCCCCTCCGGGTGCGGCAAGTCCACCCTCATGCGAGCGATCGTCGGCACCCAGGCCAAAGTCACCGGCACCCTCGACGTCCTGGGCAACCCCGCCGGCCACCCCTCCCTCCGCACCCGCATCGGCTACGTCACCCAAGCCCCCTCCGTCTACGACGACCTGACCGTCCACCAGAACCTCGACTACTTCGCCGCGATCCTCGCCCCCGGCCGCGCATCAGCCGACCGCCGCCACGAGAACGTCACCCGCGCGATCGCCGACGTCGATCTCACCAGCCACGCCGACGCCCTCGCCGGCAACCTCTCCGGAGGCCAACGCAGTCGCGTCTCCCTCGCGGTCGCCCTCCTCGGCACCCCCGAACTCCTGGTGCTCGACGAACCGACCGTCGGCCTCGACCCCGTCCTCCGCCGCGACCTGTGGAACCTCTTCCACGACATCGCCGCACAGCGAGGAGCGACCTTGCTGATCTCCTCCCACGTCATGGACGAGGCCGAGCGCTGCCACCGCCTCCTCCTGATGCGCGAGGGCGAGATCCTCGCCGACAACACCCCGGACGCCCTCCGCACCCGCACCCACTCCGACACGGTCGAGGCGGCCTTCCTCCACCTCGTCGACGAGGCCGTCGAAGCCGGCCGCCGGAAGGAGACGACCCGATGACCACGACGACCAGCACGGCGCACCCCATCGCCCCCGCCGCCCCCGGCGCCCTGAACCCGGCCCGCACCATCTCCACCGCGACCCGGGTACTGCGCCAGCTCCGCCACGACCCGCGCACGATCGCGTTGCTGATGCTCATCCCCTGCGTGATGCTGTTCCTGCTCCGCTACGTCTTCGACGGCAGCCCGCGCACCTTCGACAGCATCGGCGCCTCCCTCCTCGGGATCTTCCCGCTGATCACGATGTTCCTGGTCACCTCCATCGCCACCCTGCGCGAACGCACCTCCGGCACGCTCGAACGCCTCCTCGCCATGCCCCTCGGCAAAGGCGACCTCATCGCCGGCTACGCCCTCGCCTTCGGCGCCCTCGCGATCATCCAGTCCACCCTCGCCACCGGCCTCGCCGTCTGGTTCCTAGACCTGGACGTCACCGGCAGCCCCTGGCTCCTCCTTCTCGTCGCCCTCCTCGACGCCCTGCTCGGCACCGCCCTCGGCCTCTTCGTCTCGGCCTTCGCCGCCTCCGAATTCCAGGCCGTCCAGTTCATGCCGGCGGTGATCTTCCCCCAACTCCTCCTCTGCGGCCTCTTCACTCCCCGGGACAACATGCACCCCGTACTGGAGGCCATTTCCGACGTCCTCCCCATGTCCTACGCAGTCGACGGCATGAACGAGGTCCTCCACCACACCGACATGACGGCCGCGTTCGTCCGCGACGCGTTGATCGTCGCGGGCTGCGCACTGCTGGTCCTCGGCCTGGGCGCGGCCACCCTGCGCCGCCGCACGGCATGACCCACCCACCCGGACCGGCGCGAAGGCGAGGCCACCGACACGTCCGCCTTCCGGACAGCCGAGCCACACCCCCGCCCCCGATGCGAGGATGAACCCCGGACGACGCACCCCCGGAGGGCACCCCGCCATGACCCAGAAAGTCGCAGTCCTCGGCACCGGCAAGATCGGCGAAGCCCTGCTCAGCGGAATGATCCGCGCCGGCTGGGCCCCGGCCGACCTCCTGGTCACCGCCCGCCGCCCCGAGCGAGCCGAAGAACTCCGCACCCGCTACGGAGTCGCCCCGGTCACCAACCCGGAGGCCGCCAAGACCGCCGACACCCTGATCCTCACGGTCAAGCCGCAGGACATGGGCACCCTCCTCGACGAACTCGCCCCGCACGTCCCCGCCGACCGCCTGGTCATCAGCGGCGCCGCGGGCATCCCCACCTCCTTCTTCGAGGAGCGCCTCGCGCCCGGCACCCCCGTAGTCCGCGTCATGACGAACACCCCCGCCCTCGTCGACGAGGCCATGTCCGTCATCTCCGCCGGCACCCACGCCACCGCCGACCACCTCGCCCACACCGAGGAGATCTTCGGCGCCGTCGGCAAGACGCTCCGCGTCCCCGAATCCCAGCAGGACGCCTGCACGGCCCTCTCCGGCTCCGGCCCGGCGTACTTCTTCTACCTGGTCGAAGCCATGACGGACGCCGGTATCCTCCTCGGCCTGCCCCGCGACAAGGCCCACGACCTGATCGTCCAGTCCGCGATCGGCGCCGCCACCATGCTCCGCGACAGCGGCGAACACCCGGTCAAGCTCCGCGAGAACGTCACCTCCCCCGCGGGCACGACCATCAACGCCATCCGCGAACTCGAGAACCACGGCGTACGAGCCGCACTCATCGCCGCCCTCGAAGCCGCCCGCGACCGCAGCCGCGAACTGGCCTCAGGCAACAGCTGACGCCGCGCGGCCCCCCGCCAAGGGGGGCCGCACGCCCCCGCACGCCCCCTCACCCGCCGACGGCCGCCCCCTTCACCGTCTTCGCAGCAGCCGCGACCGCAGGCAACAACCCGATCGCCCGATACGCCTCATCGACGATCGGCCGCGCCATGCCCCTGGCCCTCTCAGCCCCATCCCGCAGCACCCCCTCCACATAACCAGGATCCGCGCACAACTCCTGGTGCCTCTCCTGCACAGGCCTGAGAACCTCGACCACCGCCTCCGCGGTGTCCTTCTTCAAAGCGCCGTACGACTCATATACACCGCTCAGGTCCGATGGGTTCCCATCCGTACAGGCTGCGAGGATTTCCAGCAGGTTGGCCACCCCCGGCCGCGCCTCCCGGTCGTACACGACCTCCTGCCCGCTGTCGGTCACTGCCCGCAGCACCTTCTTCCGCACGGCCTCCGGCTCGTCCAGCAGATAGACGATCCCCGGCCCGACGTCGTCGCTCTTCCCCATCTTCGACGTCGGCTCCTGAAGGTTCATCACCCGTGTCGCCACCACCGGATGCGTGGCCCGGGGCACCACGAAGGTGTGCCCGTACCGCTGGTTGAACCGCACCGCCAGATCCCGCGCCAGCTCCACGTGCTGAGTCTGATCGTCCCCGACCGGCACCTCGTCGGACCCGTACGCCAGGATGTCCGCCGCCATCAGCACGGGATATGTCAGCAGCGACAGCCGCACACTCCCGCCCCGCTCCCGCTCGCGCCCGGCCTTCTCCCTGTACTGGATCATCCGCCGCATCTCGCCGTCCGTGGCCACGCACTCCAGCAGATACGACAGCCGCGCGTGTTCATCCACATGACTCTGTACGAAGACGGTGCACAGCTCCGGTTCAAGTCCCGTCGCCAGCAGCAACGTCGCCGCCTGCCTGCTGAGCCGGCGCACCCGCGCCGGATCGTGGTCCACCGTCAGCGCGTGCAGATCGACGATGCAGAACAGCGCATCAGCCCGGTGCTGATCGACGGCGGCCCACCGCCGCATGGCCCCGAGGTAGTTCCCCAGCGTCAGATGCCCGGTCGGCTTGACCCCGCTGAAGACCCGCGTCATCTCTCCACCTCCTGGTCGAGACCGCCGTCCCGGCCGGCCGGCCCTCTGGAGCTCTGGAGGGAAACGAAAACGGCCGCCGAGGCGGCGGCCGTTGAGTGCATACGTGAGCACGGCCGCCGTCAGGCGGCCCACCACAGCTGGGTGCACGTACGCGTAGTCATGCGACCCAGAGTACGCGTGCAGGGCACCGCGCGGACCGAAGTTGACACACCCCGAGCCGCTCCGTACTGTTCTCCGAGTTGTCCGCCGTGAGCGCCGACCCCGGTCGGTCCCCGGACAGCCATTCCGCAAGTACCAGCCAACCTCGACGACAGTGTTCTGCCGTCGCGCCATTGGCGTGCGTATTCGCGAAATGAGGAATCCGCGTTCGAAAGGACGCAGCCCTCGATTAGCGTCGGGAGCAGGGAATCCGCTAAAGTCTCACTCGTCGGAACGGCCCGAGTGGCCGCGAGGACAACCCCCTCTGACTGGGAGTCAGGCCCGAAAGGATCTGATAGAGTCGGAACCGCCGGAAAGGGAAACGCGAGAGCGGGAACCTGGAAAGCACCGAGGAAATCGGATCGGAAAAGGATCTGATAGAGTCGGAAACGCAAGACCGAAGGGAAGCCCGGAGGAAAGCCCGAGAGGGTGAGTACAAAGGAAGCGTCCGTTCCTTGAGAACTCAACAGCGTGCCAAAA